>JABMQA010001023.1 GCA_013203545.1 Bacteroidota bacterium | reverse complement strand
GGAACGGGCCGGAGAATTTTCAAAATGGCACCACTGCACCATCACTACCAGATAAAGGGATACAAAGAGCCAAAAATTGTACTGAGGTTCTTCATCGTGGGAATTATGCTGGCTGTTTTTACAGTGATAACACTAAAAATCAGATAGAGGGGGATGAAAAGTGAAAAATCGTATAGTCATACTGGGAGCCGGCGAAAGCGGGGCGGGAGCAGCACTCCTGGCACAAAAGCAGGGCTTTGCGGTATTTCTGTCAGATAAAGGAAAAATAAAGGAAAAATACAAACAAGTTCTTTTACAGGCTGATATAGATTTTGAGGAGGAAAGGCATACCAATGGGCTGATCTTATCTGCAGATGAAATCATCAAAAGTCCGGGGATTCCTGAAAGTGTACCTATTGTCAGGCAGGCCGTTCAGAAAGGTATTCCGGTGATTTCAGAGATTGAGTTTGCATCTCGGTATTCCAGGGCCAGGAAAATATGTATTACAGGTAGCAACGGAAAAACAACTACCACAATGCTTACCTGGAACATATTAAAAAATGCCGGTTTGGATGTAGGACTGGCAGGTAATGTGGGTAGAAGTTTTGCCGGATTGATTGCTGAACGCGATTATGATTGGGTGGTTTTGGAGATCAGTAGCTTCCAATTGGATGGAATGTTCGATTTCAAGGCTGATATTGCAATATTGCTGAACATCACCCCGGATCATCTCGACAGGTATGCGCAACGTTTTGAAAGGTATGCCGAATCAAAGTTCCGGATTCTTCAAAATATGACGGAAAAGGACGCCTTCATTTATTGCATGGATGACCCGGTAATAGTTGACATGATGAATAACACAATTATCCGGGCTAAAAAGTATCCTTTTTCAATCAATTATGATCCTGAAGTAGATGGCGCTTTTCTTCAGGGGAACAGGGCTGATTATTTGAAAAGTCGAATGTGTGTGAATATAAATTCTGAAAGTATGATTGTAACTTTACAAGAGATGACGCTAAGAGGTAGGCATAATACCTATAACTCTATGGCAGCAGCTATTGCATCACGGTTGCTCGATATCAAGAAAGAAACCATCAAGCAGAGCATGATGGATTTCCATGGTGTGGAACACCGGCTTGAGCATGTGGCTACCATCAGGGGAGTGGATTACGTCAACGATTCAAAGGCTACCAACATCAATTCCACATGGTATGCACTGGAAAATGCGACCCGGCCAGTCATTTGGATTGCCGGTGGCCAGGATAAGGGAAATGATTATCAAAAGCTAATGTCACTTGTGAAGGAAAAAGTAAAGGCCATTGTTTGTCTGGGAGTCGATAATTCGAAGTTGCATGCAGAATTTGGTGAGGCTGTCGGAATTATACTGGATACAAGCAGTGCAACGGAAGCTGTAAAACTTGCCTATAAGCTGGGCGCAAAAGGCGATTGCGTCTTGTTATCCCCGGCATGTGCAAGTTTCGATCTTTTTGACAGCTTTGAGGACCGTGGAACCCAATTTAAACAAGCTGTTTTGAATTTGTAATGTATCAACCAAAAAAAATAAAACCGTGATTATCGAAAAGGTTAAAGGGGATAAAGTTATCTGGATTGTTGCAATCCTGCTGTCGCTGCTGTCATTGCTGGCTGTTTACAGCAGTACCGAAACACTTGCGTACAGGGATTATGGCGGAAACACAGAAGCTCCCCTGCTGAAGCAATTCCTGATCGTTTTGGTCGGCCTTGTTGTTATGTACATTGTGCACCTTGTGGATTACAGGTATTTTTCAAGGGCAGCACAGGTGTTGCTTGGTGTATCGATAATTCTGCTTGTTGTTACCTATGCTTATGGTGTAAGCGAGAATGATGAAATCAGACGTATCAGGGTGCCAATCATTAATCTAACCTTTCAACCATCTGACCTGACCAGGTTAGCTCTCATAATGTATATTGCCCGTTTCCTGGCCAAAAACCAGGACCGGATGAGCAACTTTAAAGATGGATTCCTGAAAATTATTATCCCTATACTTCTAATTACCATCATGGTATTTAAAACAGATTTTTCATCGGCAGTGCTGATATTCACCACTAGCCTGGCCTTGTTATTTATAGGGCGTATTAGTATGAAATTCTTTTTGCCACTGCTGGGCATCGGGGTGGCTGGCCTTGTTACAATCGTTTTCTTATCTTTTCACTATCCCGGGATTGTGCCGAGGGGGCCGGAAATTGAATCAAGAATTGATCAGTATTTTCATCCTGATCCTGAAAAGAATGACCAGTACTTACAGGCGAAAATTGCCATTGCAACCGGTGGGTTTGTTGGCAAGATGCCTGGTAACAGCACCCGCAGGTTGTTTTTACAGCTTGCTTTTTCTGATTACATTTATGCTTTTCTTATCGAAGAGTACGGCTTGTTAGGCGGAATAGTTATTCTGTTTTTATACCTGGTTTTACTGTTCAGGTCGGTTAAAATTGCGCGAGTCAGCAATACGAAATTTGGAAGTTTTCTGGTTATAGGAATTATCCTGATGTTGGGAATACAGACATTGATGCACATGGCTGTTTCTGTGAATTTGCTTCCGGTTACAGGTCAAACGCTTCCATTCCTTTCGATGGGAGGGTCGTCATATCTGGTTACATGTGCTGGTCTGGGAATGGTTTTAAGTGTAAGCAAATATGTTGAACAAAATGCTGAGAGGGGACAAAGTTTGAGTTATGCCTGATGCTAAAATTAAAATATTGATTTCAGGTGGGGGAACCGGTGGACACATTTTCCCGGCTATAGCTATTGCTGATGCCATTAAAAGGAAAGAACCTTCGGCAGATATACTTTTTACCGGTGCACTGGGGAAAATGGAAATGGAGAAAGTTCCAATGGCCGGTTATCCAATCAGGGGCCTCTGGATTAGCGGTTTTCAAAGGAGGCTCTCATTAAGAAACCTTTTGTTTCCGCTGAAGTTGGTCTTGAGCATGATCAAAGCATCCGGTATTGTCAGGAAGTTTAAGCCCCATGTTGCAGTGGGTGTTGGTGGATATGCAAGTGGGCCAACCTGTAAGGCAGCTGCCCGGAAGGGCATTCCCATCTTGCTTCAGGAGCAAAACTCCTTTCCCGGTATAACAAACAAACTGCTTGCTAAAGATGCCAGTACCATTTGTGTGGCTTATGATGGTATGGACAATTACTTTCCTTCAGAAAAAATTATAAAAACCGGTAACCCTGTGAGAAAATCAGTGGTCGAGACTGAAGGAAAGAGAATTGAAGCTTTACAATATTTTGAACTGAACAAGCATAAGCCGGTGGTTTTGATTATTGGTGGCAGCCAGGGAGCAAAGTCTATTAACGAAAGTATTGATGAGAATTTGCAGATCCTTACCATGAATAATATCCAGCTGATCTGGCAAACCGGTAAATTCTATACCGAGCATTCACGCAGGTCGGTTCTGGCAAAACTCAACGGGCAGAAAAAGAAAAATATTTGTTTAAAAGAATTTATTACCAGGATGGATCTTGCTTATGCTGCTGCCGATTTGGTGATTTCCCGCGCCGGGGCCATCGCGATATCCGAACTATGCCTGGCCGGTAAGCCCTGCGTATTGATCCCATTACCCCTTGCTGCTGAGGATCACCAAACAAAAAATGCAAGGGCCCTAGCCGACAAGGATGCTGTAGTTCACCTTCCTGATGCACTTGCAAAGCAACAACTTGGTAAAATTGTGATCGACCTGATAAAAGATAAGGCAGGAAGGGATCGGCTTGCCGGGAACATTAAAAAATTCGGGATGCCCGATTCGGCCGATAAAATAGCAGATGAGGTTTTAAAATTGGTTTACCGATGAAAGTGGATATCAACAAATATCGCAGTGTTTTTTTACTCGGCATCGGAGGAATCGGGATGAGTGCCCTGGCAAGGTATTTACAACTGTCAGGACTGAATGTTGCCGGTTACGACAGATCCGCTACACCGCTAACCGGTCGGCTTGAGAGTGAAGGGATTACCATTTTTTATCATGATTCCCCTGCTTTGACCAGTAATATGATAGGTGGGCCTGATGTCCTATTTGTGATCAGTACACCTGCCATTCAGCCCGGTAACCAGCTATTAAAACATTTCATCGAAAATAAATACCTTATCCTGAAAAGATCTGTTGTCCTGGGGATACTTACTGAAAAGTTCAAAACAATTGCCATCGCCGGAACCCATGGTAAAACTACCGTTTCTATCATGCTTTCCCATTTGCTATATTCTTCAAAGGTTGGATGTACTGCATTTACCGGCGGAATATCCAAAAATTATGATACCAATTTCCTGCACAATCCAGATTCTGAATTTGCAGTGACAGAAGCTGATGAATTCGACAGGTCATTCCTTCAACTGCATCCTTTTATGGGTGCCATCACCTCTGTTGATGCCGATCACCTGGATATTTACAATACCTACGATGAATTACTCAGAACATTTAATGAATTTGCAAACCAGTTTGATCCCCGGGGGATTCTGGTTGTAAAGCTGGGAGTGCCCATAGGGCCCGGGTTTCCTGATTCGGTGAAAAAAATCACCTATGCCTGTGATGATAATGGCGCTGATGTGTATGCTGATAATATTCAAATTGGCCGGGACCATGCTCGTTTCGACCTGGTAATTGGTGATGATAAAATACGCGGTTTGCAATTGGGAATTACCGGATTGATGAATGTTGAAAATGCGGTGGTGGCATCTTACCTTGCACTGCAGGCAGGGGTTTCAGGGCAGGAGTTAAGAGATGGCCTGAAATCATTTTCCGGTGTAAAGCGCAGGTTCGACCTGCAGTTTACAAATGAAAATTTGATTTATTTGGATGATTATGCCCATCATCCCAAAGAGATTTTAGCATTGGTCAATTCAGTTAAATCAGTGTATCCCGGGAAAAGGGTTACAGGTATCTTTCAGCCTCACCTGTACAGCAGAACAAAGGATTTTGCAGATGAATTTGCTGAAAGCCTTTCGTTGCTGGATGAGGTCATATTGCTTGATATTTATCCGGCCAGGGAATTACCGGTGGAAGGGGTTAGTTCAAAAATTATTTTTGATAAAATCCCGTCAACCGAAAAAGTTTTATGCAGCATGGATGAAGTAATGCAATTAATCAGTAACAGGTCAATGGAACTGCTGCTAACAATTGGTGCCGGTGACATCGACCAACTGGTACCAAAAATTAATTTAATGCTTAACAGGAAATTTAATACCGATTGAGCAATGAGAAAAATATTTCAAATATCACTATGGATATTGGTAACAACAGGCGTGTTTATTGTCTTGGGATTTGCATTTACCGAAAAGGGTGCCTTAAGGTGCAACAATTTAAATGTTGAGATTGTCGATTCCGAGGTTAATGGTTTCATCACCGAAGCAGAAGTTTTAAAGATTATCAGGGTCAAATTTGATATGATAACCGGCAGGCCAATGGATAGTATCAATACAGCTGCAATCGAAAACGAACTCCGGTTAAATCCTTACATACACCGGGTTGATGTTTATACCTCAATGACCGGGGGGATTTCTGTTGAAATTAAAAGGGAAGTGGCCATACTGCGGGTTTTCAATACGAAAAATGAATGTTATTACCTCACTGCTGATGGAAAGCCCCTGCCCCTAAAGGATAATTTCATTCCACGCACCATGATTGCCAGGGGTGATATCAAAGAGAGGTATAAAGATATTGTTGATGAATATCCAATGTTTCTTGATCAGCAACCGAGTGGCATACTTGCGCAATTGCACGGAATTTCCGCATATATTCATTCACACCCATTCTTGTCCGAACATATCGATCAGATTTATCTGAACAGCAACAGCGATTTTGAACTGATTCCATGTCATGGCAGGTATATTATTGTTTTGGGCGGGGCAAAGGATCTGGAATCGAAAATCTACAATCTTATGGCCTTTTATGAAAAGGGTTTAAAAAAAATGGGAATAGATAATATCGGCGTAATAAACTTAAAGTATAAAAACCAGGTTATTTGTAAAAAATAAAGCATATGGAATCTTCAGATATTATTGTTGGATTGGATATTGGTACCACCAAAATTGCAGCCATAGTAGGCAGGCGGTCGGAGCATGGTAAGATTGAGATTCTGGGATACGGAAAAACTGAGTCTATTGGTGTTAAAAGGGGCGTTGTATCCAATATCGAGAATACGGTACAGTCCATCAGAACTGCAATTGATGAGGCTGAACAGAAATCCGAGGTGGAAATAAAATATGTAAACGTAGGAATTGCAGGGCAACATATCAAGAGCGTTCATCACAGGGGCAGTATCATCAGGGCAAACAACGAAGTTGAGATTAACCAGCAGGACGTTGATACTTTGTTGCATAGTATGTATAACCTGAACATGAGCCCGGGCGAGGAGATCATCGATGTAATACCTCAGGAATATATTATCGATAATGAGCAGGGTATCCGGCAACCCATCGGAATGTTGGGGAATTCCCTCGAAGCCAATTTCCATATTATTATCGGACAGACAACTGCTGCAAAAAATATTTACAAATGCGTGAAAAAGGCCGGTCTCGAGGTGGTGGATCTGATTCTTGAACCGATTGCTTCCTCCAATGCCGTATTGAGCGAAGAGGAAAAGGAGGCCGGGGTTGTACTGGTTGACATTGGTGGCGGAACTACTGATATTGCCATCTTCCAGGACGGCATCATCCGTCATACTGCAGTAATACCGCTGGGAGGCGATATTCTTACCGAAGATGTGAAGGAGGGGTGCACCATCATCAGGAAGCATGCCGAGGAGTTAAAGGTAAAGTTTGGATCTGCCCTGGCGAATGAGAACAAGGATGAAGAAATTGTTGCCATTCCCGGTTTGCGTGGACGGCCGCCAAAAGAGATCAGCCTGAAGAACCTGGCCAGCATAATCCAGGCACGTATGGAAGAAATCATCGAATATATTTACTATGAAATTAAAAATTCGGGTTACGAAAAGAAACTGATCGCCGGAATCGTGTTAACAGGTGGAGGCGCACTGTTAAGACATGCTGCTCAGATCACGGAGTTTATTACCGGTATGGATACAAGGATCGGATACCCAAATGAGCATCTTTCGCAGGATGTACCCGAAGAAATGGCCAGCCCAATGCATGCCACAGGTATTGGACTGGTTATCGAAGGCCTCGACAGGTTCGAACGGCAGCGCGACAGGGAGACGAGGGAGATTTCCGGTACCGGGACGGGAAAAAGAAAAATCAAGGATAAAAGAGAAAAGAAGCCCGTGAGTTTTTTGAAGAAAATTCAGGACTTTTTTGAAAACGACACGGAATAATTGAAAAATTTTAAATATAAAATAAAGGAGCAATAATTATGAAGGAAATCTTGGCATTTGATGCACCCAAGCACAAATCCTCAATCATCAAGGTGCTGGGTGTTGGTGGTGGCGGAAGCAACGCTGTCACGCACATGTATAAGCAGGGTATAAAAGGTGTGGATTTCATCATTTGTAATACCGATTCGCAGGCTATGGATATCAGTCCCATTCCCAACAAGATACAATTGGGTAGTAAGGGACTGGGAGCCGGAGCGTTACCGGATGTAGGCCGCGAGGCTGCCGAAGAGAATATCCAGGATATCAGGGATTTTCTCGAAAACCACACAAAAATGTTGTTTATAACGGCAGGTATGGGCGGAGGCACAGGTACAGGAGCCGCACCGGTCATAGCCAAAGTTGCCCGTGAAATGGGCATATTAACGGTGGCTATTATTACCATTCCTTTTATGTTCGAAGGAAGAAAACGCCGTTTGCAGGCAGAAAAAGGCATTGAAGAGCTACGAAAAAATGTGGATACACTACTCATTATCAGCAACGAAAAACTTAGGGAGATACATGGTAACCTCAAGCTTTCGGAGGCTTTTGGTAAGGCCGATGATATTTTGACCACGGCTGCAAAGGGTATTGCCGAAATTATCACTGTTACCGGCTATATCAATGTTGACTTTGAAGATGTTAAAACAGTTATGCAAAGTAGTGGTACTGCCATTATGGGGTCGGCAGTG
>JABMQA010001022.1 GCA_013203545.1 Bacteroidota bacterium | reverse complement strand
TTCAGCGCCGTTTCTTGGTTGCTTATCAATAAGACGGATGCCTTTATCTGAAGCCTGGGTAAGGGCATCGGCAACATTTTCAAAAGCAAATGCAAGGTGATGAATGCCAGCTCCCTTTTTTTCCAGGAATTTACCAATCGGACCTTCAGGATCTGTCGACTCAAGGAGTTCTATTTTGGTTTGTCCAACCATGAAAAATGCGGTTTTTACTTTTTGGTCTGTAACCTCTTCGATGGCATAACATTTCAGCCCTAATACATTTTCGTAGTATGGGATGCTTTCTTCAAGGCTTTTTACAGCAATTCCAATGTGTTCAATGTGAGTGGGTTTCATGTGCAATAAAATTTTGTGTGTTTATTAAAAAACAGTGTTAATTTTTTCACAAAAGTACTGTAAAAAGTTTTTTTGGAATTCGGATAATTGAAAAAACATAGTAGAGGTAAGGTGCTGATAGATAGAGCCTATCAGGTATGTAAGAAATAGTAAAGATGTATACTATCAGATATGTTATTCAAAAGCGTGAATTCCTGTAATATCCGATCCGGTTATTAAGAGATGAATGTCGTGCGTTCCTTCATAGGTAATCACCGACTCCAGGTTCATCATATGCCGCATAATGGGGAAATCGCCGGTGATGCCCATGGCTCCCAGTATTTGACGTGATTCCCTGGCAACGTTCAGGGCCATTTCAACGTTGTTGCATTTGGCCATGGATATCTGGGCAGGGGTGGCTTTACCCTCATTTTTAAGTTTACCCAGGCGCCAGGCAAGCAGTTGTGCCTTGGTAATTTCTGTAACAATCTCTGCCAGTTTCTTTTGCTGAAGTTGGAAAGCGGCAATGGGCTTGTTGAACTGTTTTCGCTCAAGCGAATATTGCAGTGCTGTATTGTAACAATCCATAGCAGCGCCAATGGCACCCCAGGCAATACCGTACCGGGCAGAATTCAAACACATTAAAGGGCCTTTTAAACCTTTGATTTCTGGAAATACATTTTCTTTCGGCACTTTCACATCATCGAAAACAAGTTCACCGGTAACCGATGCCCTGAGTGACCACTTGTTATGGGTCTCAGGCGCTGAAAATCCTGTCCATTCCTTTTCAACCACCATCCCGCGAACGATCCCGTTTTCATCCTTTGCCCACACAACGGCAATATCTGCAATCGATGAGTTGGTGATCCACATTTTAGCGCCATTCAGCAGATAATGACCTCCCATATCTTTGATCTTTGCCTCCATGCCCCCGGGATCTGAACCTTGGTTGGGTTCCGTCAGGCCGAAACATCCGATAAGGTCACCTGATGCAAGGCCGGGTAGATACTTTCTTTTTTGTTCTTCGGATCCAAATGTAAAAATAGGATACATTACCAAAGAAGTATGCACCGAAGCTGTTGATCGGATCGCTGAATCACCCCGTTCCAGTTCGGTCATAATCACCCCGTAGGCAATGTGATCCATTCCGGCTCCACCGTATTCTGTAGGAATGAAGGGCCCGAAAGCGCCCAATTCACCAAGCTCTTTGATAAATCTTTCATGAAACTTATGCTCGTGAGCAGCCTGATCAATGACCGGTACTACCGACCGGTTCACCCAGTCGCGAATGGCGGAGCGAACTATTTTATGTTCTTCACTGAGCAATTCATCTATCTGAAAATAATCAGGGGGATTGTATGGGTATGGCATATTATTATTTTTTGTAGGTGCAAAAATAAACATTTACTTTTGAGGCGCTTATTATTAACAATTAATCTGTGTTTGATGAAACGATCTACCATCCCAACCCTAATGGCGCTATTATCATTATTGCTTTTCAGTACGATTACCTGTAAAAAGGACAATGATGAAAAGGCCAATATCCTCCCTATGATGCGGAATGGGATATTACCGGTTACCGGGGCTTTGATGCCGGGAAAAACCTGAAATCCTCATCTGGGTGGTCAAACAGTGGAAATGGAGAGGACTCCTTTGGTTTCACAGCCTTGCCCGGTGGCCGTCGAAGTTCAATAGCACTATATAGATA
>JABMQA010001021.1 GCA_013203545.1 Bacteroidota bacterium | reverse complement strand
GTTATGACGAGGGGAAAAGATGTGCCGAAGCGCTTTTCGTGAATTATCACCGCCAGAATGATGTCCGTATAAAGCTTATGAGAATTTTCAACACCTACGGGCCACGCATGCACCCCAATGATGGGCGTGTGGTTTCTAACTTTATCGTTCAGGCATTGAAAGGAAAGGATATTTCCATCTATGGTGATGGGATGCAAACCAGGAGCTTTTGCTTTTTTGAGGATTTGCTGGAAGGAATGATCCGTTTGATGAATTCGAGGGAGGACTTTACAGGTCCCGTAAATATTGGTAACCCCAACGAATTTACCATTAAAGAACTGGCTGAGTTGGTCATCGAATTAACCGATTCAAAATCCAAGATTATTTTTGAGCCCTTACCCGCCGATGATCCCATGCAAAGGCAACCCGACATAACACTGGCTAAGAAAGAACTTGAGTGGGAGCCGAAAATTCAACTGAGGGAAGGCTTACAGAGAACCATTAAGTATTTTAAAACCATCGACCTGACAAACATTTAATGTGTATGGTGAATATTTTGGTAACAGGTAGCAATGGGCAACTCGGTAATGAGATCAGGGTTTTGGAGGATCAATTTCCGGGGTATCGGTTTTTCTCTACAGATATAGAAGAACTCGATATTACAGATATTAAGGCCATCGATCGCTTTGTAAATGTCAATCAAATCGCTTGTATTATAAATGCCGCCGCCTATACGGCAGTAGATAGAGCAGAAACTGAACCCGACCTGGCTAATCTTATCAATGGCCATGCCGTGAAAAATCTGGCGCAAATAGCCAGAAAATACGATGGGTTGCTCGTTCACATTTCTACGGATTATGTGTTTAACGGAAAGCATTCCTCACCCATAAAAGAAGACGATACACCCTCTCCGATTTCCGCTTATGCACATTCCAAACTACTGGGTGAACAATCAGTTTTACAGGAGAAAGGAAAATCGGTGATCGTCAGGACCTCATGGTTGTACTCCGAATTCGGGAATAATTTTGTTAAATCCATGATGAAATACGGCCGGGAAAGAGACCTGCTGAATGTAGTTTTCGATCAGGTTGGAACGCCAACCTATGCTTTCGATCTTGCCAAAATGATCCTGGGATTGATACCGGAATGGTTAAAGCTTGAAGAACCCGAAATTTTGCATTATTCAAATGAAGGTGTTGCAAGCTGGTTTGATTTTACAAAGGCCGTTTTGGAATTTGCAGGTATTTCCTGTATAGTTTGCGCCATCGAAACAAAAGATTATCCCCTTCCCGCACCAAGGCCGTATTACAGTTTGATGAGCAAAGAAAAGATCAGGAAAAAATACGGCGTTGAAATTCCATATTGGCGGGATAATGTGAAAATCTGCGTGGATAAATTGCTGAATGCTGATTCGGGAAAATGAATTCGTTTAACCCTGTTAGTGTTCCCCTGAAGGGATGCCTATGCACAAATCCTGACCGGGTTTACAAATCATCCACAATTCTATAGATCACATCAACCAGCGATTCACCAAGCTTGACCGATCTTTCAGGAGACCAGCCAAAAACCGGGTCTGGAAGGTTGTCGTTATCCTTAAATGGCATTTCAATGGTCATCGACAGGCATTTGAATTTTTCACCAATTGCTTTCGAACAGATATTAAGGTTGGCAGTACCGGGTTCGTTTATCGGGTAACCCTGCTCAACCTGAAAATCAGGACTGATCAGCAGCCAGTTCTTTTTAAAATTATCCAGAAGCGATTTCAAACGGGTATCAAAAGAGGGTATGCCTTCGATGGATGAGACGAAATTATAAGGCAGCCCTTCATCACCATGAATGTCCAGGTTCAGATCCACGCCGGTTTCTTCCATCTTTTTCAGGATATGGAAAGCTTCCGGGGCCTTTTCGGGATCTGGCGTGCCCCATTCACGGTTCAGGTTTATGCCTGCTGCATTGGCCCTCAGGTTACCGGCAATAGCACCGTCGGGATTGATGAATGGGACAGAATATACCACGGCCTTGTTGAGCAACGATCGGGAAACCGGGTCATCGATATCCACAAGGCGATTGATAAATCCTTCCATAAACCACGAAACCATGCTTTCACCAGGGTGCTGCCTGGCAATGATCCAGATTTTCTTTTGGTCATCGGCATCTTCACCTATTTTCACAAAATCTATCTCTCTGCCTTCGATGGTTTTACCCAGGGTTTCGATTGTGCACAAAGGTGAAAACTGAAGGTTATGAATTAACTCCAGATGCTGCTCATACGAGTAGGGTGCGAAATAAGCATAGAAAATATTGTTGAGTTCTGGCTGGTGCTCAATGGTAAGGATATTACCATCGAATTGCGTTGGAACCAGGAACCAGTTGATTTTATCATATGAAGCCCTGGCCTGGTAATTTTCCCACCCTTCAGGGTAGGATGCCTGGCCGGCATTTGTGATTTTCATTTTAAGATCGGTACTGTTTGCTCCGGAAACACGGTAATAAAACCATTGGAAATAATCTGCCTGTGTATCATTTCTGATTTCCAGTTGAATGTTACCGGCGTCGGAGGCTGAGATTACCCGGATGTTTCCGCTGTCGAAATTGGAAGATATACTGATCATAGTCATGGTTTTTAAATGTGATTTTATCTTTGTTTTACGAAATTTCAGTTTTAAAAAAGTGTGATCCTCATTTGGGTTGCCGGTTTTAGTTGCTGAATTATCAACAAGAACTTAAGTTCAATCATTTGCATCTACAAGTATCTAATTACATAAACTACAAGATTTGGTAACAACTCAAAACGCTAAACGCTAAACTCAAAACCCCCAACTATTAAACGATGGCAAGTCCTCCTATGTCGGACGCTACCATGTTTTTCCAACTCCCAACTCCAGAAAAAACGATGGCAGGTCCTCCTATGTCGGACGTTACCATGTTTTTCCAAACTCCAAACTCCAGAAAAAACGATGGCAAGTCCTCCAATGTCGGACGTAACCATGTTTTTCCACCCCCAGCCTTCGACTACGCTTAGTCTGCTCAATTCCATTCTGCATTCCAAATTCTACATTCTACATTCCAAACTCTACATTCTACATTCCAAACTCCCCTTACCAATCAGAATCTTCATCGTCTTCGTCCCCACCTGACATCATTTCCTGCCTGATCATATCTTCAATCTCAATGCGCTGGTAGTCCGGTGGAGGGGCAAATTCGGAATGATCGATATCTTTCTGATCAATTTTGATGACTTCAGTACGTGTACCGTCATAATCATCAATACTTCTTAGCGGGAATCCCTTGCCCCAAAGGTTAATGTAAGCATCAGTGGACTCATAATTTTCATCATCTTCTGAGATTGGGGCTATTTCTTTGATTGTATTCGCAAATACTTTTGTATCCAGATCATCGCTGATATCTAGGTCATCGCTCACCCAAATTTGTTCCATCACCTCTTCGTTTACATATATGTCGTACTTTTTGGTGGCATAACCGCATATTTCTTCAGATTTACCAAGGTCCTTAATATTGATGTTGATTTTGTCAATTTTTTCCTTACTTGGTTTATCCCACATGTCCAGCATGGATTCAAACATAGCCCCGTACATTTTTACCTGTTCTTCGGGCATATTTGCCAGCACTTCTCCTGTGATGGTTTTCATGGTTTTTTTCATGGTTTCGCGGTATTCCGAAATATTACAACTCCAGTACACCCGCTTTTCAGCATCCATTATATAAAGATCCCCTGTATTGAGATCGAAAATAAATGGCATATCGCTGCCAGTAGATTTTAGTTTGTTATCCTCAATCAGCAAGGTTTCATACTGAATATCGTTGTCATCGCTTGTTATGCGCTGAGTGATAACCCAACCTGCAGATACCTTTAAGGAAACAACCAACAGCGTTAAAATGGCAATAAGGGCTATAGATTTTTTCATGGGAGCTTATTAAAAATTAAACAATTTGATAAATAAGATGATGAATATTATTATTCCCGTAATAAAATATACCGGTAGATAGACTTGTGGTTTGGATTTATCTAAAAGTGTAATAAACACCAGTCCCAGCAAGAATTGAATTAAGTACAGGATTGAGAAAACAATCAGGATGTTGGACGAAAAGAAATTGTTTAAAACAACATAAAGTACCCCAACAATAATAAAGATTCCGACAATAATCCAAACGGCTTTTTTCATATCTGTCATTTTTTCTGCTTCAAAGTGGGTCAAAAGTAAAAAAAAAAGGTGCTTACTTCAATAATTAATAAAAAAAACATACTTTTGCACCTCAAAATTTTCAGATAACTATGGCAAAAAAGACAACGCGCGCCGAAGAGAACATACAGGCGGTTGAGGAAGTACTGAGTAAATCCGAACAGTTTATTGAGGACAATCAAAAACCTATACTTATTGTAGTTGGGATTATAATTTTAATTATTTTGGTTTATTTCGGATTCCAGCGATTCTATCTTATTCCAAAAGAGAAATCAGCGCAAGAGCAGATTTTTATGGCTGAGAAATATTTTGAAATGGATTCACTTGATCTGGCGTTGACCGGTGATGGATTGAACCTGGGATTTCTCGAAATCATCGACGATTATAAATTTACCAAAACCGCCAGCCTGGCACATTTTTATGCAGGCATCATTTATATGAAGAAGGGTGACTATCAAACGGCCATCGACTACCTGGAGAATTTTGATGGTGGTGACCAGATTGTTGCATCAATGGGTTTGGGAGCAATTGGTGATTGCCTGATGGAGCTGGATAAGCCTGAAAATGCTGCCGAATATTACCTGAAAGCTGCAAATGATGATGAAAATGAATTTACTTCGCCATTATTCTTAATGAAGGCCGGCTGGACCTATGAAAGCATGAAGGACTATAAAAAGGCGCTTAAAGTCTATAGTCAGATAAAAGAGGAGTTTCCGCAAAGTACAGAGGCAAGGGAAATGGATAAATATATTGCAAGAGTAAAAGGATACCTGAATAAATAGGTGCCCTGGAAAATGAAATTGAAATACCTGTTCTGGTTCAGAACAGGTATTTTTTTTAGTTTTGAAGGATGAAAAAGGAACTGAATATTGTGTTTTTCGGTACACCTGAGTTCGCAGTCGCGAGCCTGGATGCATTGTATAACGAAAATCTCAAAATTGCCGCAGTTATTACAGCACCGGATAAGCCTGCAGGAAGGGGTAAAAGACTGTCACAATCAGCGGTAAAAGACTATGCCCTTGAGAAAGGCTTCAGGGTTCTGCAACCAACAAATCTTAAGGATGTTTCGTTTCTTAACGAATTAAAAGAATTGAAGGCAAACCTGCAAGTAGTTGTTGCTTTCAGGATGTTGCCCGAGGTGGTCTGGAATATGCCCGAATTAGGCACCATAAATTTACATGCCTCCTTACTGCCCCAGTACCGGGGTGCTGCCCCTATCAACCATGCCATTATAAATGGTGAGAAGGAGACGGGCGTAACAACTTTTTTTCTTCAACATCAAATAGATACCGGAAATATTATATTTCAGGAGAAAATCACAATTGCCAATGAAGAGGATGCCGGATCGCTCCATGACCGGATGATGGTATTGGGAGCCGAGCTGGTTGTTAAGACTATTAGGGCTATTGAGCAGGGTGATTGCCCAGTCGTTCCACAACATCAATTGAATGTGGTGGGTAAGCAACTGCAACCCGCTCCAAAACTTACAAAAGAATTCTGTAAAATAAACTGGACTGACGGGGCAGACCGGATATTTAATTTTGTAAGAGGTTTGAGCCCGCATCCCGGAGCTTACAGCACAATAACAAGCGGGGATGATCAGGCGTTCCATGTAAAAATTTATAGGGTTGAAAAGAGGCATATGGGTCATAATAATCCAACAGGAACAGTTGAAACCAATAACAAGGATAAATTTTCGGTGTGGACAAGCGATGGTTTGATTGATATTTTGGATATTCAGTTTCCAGGGAAAAAGCGAATGAATGTTAAGGAAATGTTGAATGGGATGAGATTTCCCGGCCTATGGAAAATGTGTTAAATGGGGCGTTAAACTGCTTAAAACCCTTGATGCACGTGGTTTTTAACATATTTTATGAACAAACCTGCCGATTTTTCAACAAAATGGTCACTTTTCATTTGCAAAACTTGCTGGTTTTCAGAAATAGCTTATATTTGCGATGATATTGAAATTTTTATTAACCAAAAATTTGTAACCATGAACAAAGCAGAATTAATTGACGCAATGGCCGCAGAATCAGGTTTAACAAAAGCTGACGCTAAAAGAGCACTCGATTCATTTGTAAAAGCAACAACAAACGCACTTGTTGCAGGTGATAGGGTAGCCTTAGTTGGTTTTGGTTCTTTCGGTGTTTCAACGCGCGCTGCCAGAACAGGTAGAAATCCACAGACAGGACAGGAATTGAAAATTGCAGCTAAAAAAGTTGTAAAATTCAAGCCAGGAAATGAATTGTCAGGTGGTATATTGTAGGAAAGATTTAAAAGTTCAAAGAAAATGCCCCGGATAATGGGGTATTTTTTTTATCCAATCAATAAAAACCGGTAGGGGAGCATGGCATCCTCTTCAGCATAACCTACACCAACTCTGCTTGTGACCCTTACCTGAGATGGTGAAATATCAACGCCCCTATCTTCAATCCGGATTGCCGGCTTGTTGGTATTTGTGTGACATCCCTCTACAGTGAGCGGTAAGCCTGTGTGGGAATAATGAATACCCAGAATTTTTGAAACCCTTCCAGGTCCCGATCCAATGTTTTTATCAATCCTTGTTTTTCCGGAGCGTTGCAGCATTATTTGGCTGCCTTCCTTCGGAATAATGCCCCTGATCAGTATTGCATGCGGAATGCCTGATTTATTGGTAACGATATTAAACAGCGAGTGGATGCCATAGCACAGGTAAACATAGGCAATGCCCCCATTTCTGTACATCACTTCGGTACGTGCAGTCAACCTGTTGCCGTAAGCGTGCGAAGCCTTATCTGTTGTTCCGGCATAGGCCTCGGTTTCACTGATCATTCCGGAAGTAAGCCGGCCCTCAAAGTTTGTAACAAGGAATTTTCCTAGTAAATCACGGGCAATATATACCACGTCTTGCCGGAGGTAATAAGCTTTACCGAGTATATTTGCACCCATAATCAACTACAGCGCATAACCGATTCCGACCGTAACATTAAGCATCGAGAAATTTTGCTTGAAGGAGGTGTTTATGATTTGTCCCTCTGTGTCAAGCCACGGAATGTCTTTGAAATTTGGTGTGGAAGAAAGCCAATCGGCATTCAGGACCAGGTAGCTGGTTCTTCCGAACTTGAACCTCAGGGTCGAGCCCAGGTCATAGGCAAAGCCCACGCCGTTGTATTTGAGTAGCCGTAACCTGAAGTTTTCGCCGTTTGCCTGCTTACCAATGATGATAATCTCCGGAGAGTAAGCGGTGTAAAATCCAATCAGTGCCCTGAGATCAACACTTAAAAAGTTGCCTATTGGCAAATATAAAAACGGGCCGGCAAGTAAGCCACCCGCACCCCAGTTTTTTGTCTCAATAGTAGGGGCAATGTTTATCGTATCACCAATGATGCCTTCTTTGAGGGCATCCGTATTTAGCGAATTTGAGTTAATGGATAAAGTCCCGCATACACCAATATTATAGGTAAGCCGGTGCGCGTATGATAAATTGATGTTGAGGCCATTGTTGGCAAAGCCCGATTCCGGGTTGTCGAAATCGGTGGCTGCAAAATCGTCATGAGGCATACTTAATCCAGCCGACAGACTTATGTATGCCCTGGGTATTTGAGCGTATATTCCTGACATACCAATGGTTAGAAGAATTACCGCAAGAAGTGTAAGTTTTTTCATCATTGTTGGTTGTTATTGGTCAAATACAATCCGGAGTTAATAATGTTTTTCCTGTGCATGTAATGGATAATGGATGTTTTAAGTACACCAAAACCATATTTTACACTGCGTCTGAAATTTATGGATGAAGCATCACTGAAGTATTTGGTCGGGCAGGTTAGCTCTCCGATTTCATATCCGGCCATAAATATCTGTGAAAGCATCTGGTTATCGAAAACAAAATCATCAGAATTGGAATGAAAATTAATTTTTTGCAATACCTGTTTCGAGAAAGCCCGGTAACCGGTGTGATATTCTGAAAGTTTTTGTCCGATCAGTAAGTTCTGGATAAGTGTAAGCATTCGGTTGGCATAGTATTTATACTTTGGCATGCCGCCTTTGGCAGCTCCATTCCCCAGAATCCGGGAACCCAATACCACCGGATAAATATCATTAGCAATGATATGGGCCATAGCGGGTATCAACTTTGGCGTGTACTGGTAATCGGGGTGCAACATAACCACAATATCTGCTCCCAACTCGAGCGCTTTGTCGTAGCACGACTTCTGGTTTCCACCATAACCTTTGTTTTCCTGGTGTTCAACAATTTGCTTTATACCTATCCTTTTGGCTACCTTCAAGGTATTATCACGACTTTTATCGTCAACGATTACTACTTCATCCACAATATCGAAGGGGATTTCCTTATAGGTGTCCTCAAGGGTTTTTTCGGCGTTGTATGCCGGTAATACTACAACAATTTTCTGGTTGTTGATCATTCTCCACCTGAATTAGTTGGTTTTGTAAAATATGTTACCATTCACAAAAATAACAGAATAATTGGTTGCCCTATCCCCAATGCAGTTTTTTATCCACATCATATTTTATTTTATCATTGTCCAACAACCATTCTATTGTTCTTACGACTTTATCAGGATGAACATCATTAACCAATTTTATGAGTTCATCAAGCATCAACTTTTCTGATTGAAGGATCGGTTTTATTTGTTTAAGCACCGTATTAAATTCAATTTCACTTAACGCTATTTTATTTCTTTCGATGCAAAAATCACATTGCCCGCAACGTTTTGCATTTCCATCCCCGAAATATCCAAGCAAAAACTGACTCCTGCACCGGTTGGCAGATGTTACATAAGCTTTCACAGCATGGATGCGTTCCCAAGCATTTTTCTTACGAAGGGTGTAATTTTCTTTTGAGATATAAATGTCCTTCGAATCAATCCGCTCTTCCGTTAAAATGATCTGAGGTTTTTCTTTGGGAGGGATATAGGTAATGGCGCTAAATTGATTTAATTTACGTAACTTACTAATTGTTTGTTCCTCGGTAAGCCCTGCCCTTTTTGCAAGTTCCCGTTCGTTTATCTTTACGTATTGACTGAATAAGCCTGTATATGATCTGAGGATCGTCTTGAGGAAATTGTCCAGATCGGGGTTCTCAACCCGGAAACGATAGAGGTTTTCATTTTGCAGTTTAACGTGTATCCTGGCCGGAAAATGGATGCCATCACTCAGGATGAGGTATCCCTCTTTTTCGAGGAATTTAAGTGCGCTATAGCTGATAATGGGCTGAAAGTTGTACTGCCGGCTAAATTCAGCGATGTCAAAATCGAACCCCATATTCTTACCGCTTCCCACAGCAAGTTTCAAAAAGTTTCCCAACGCCTGGTAAACCAATTTGATGGTATCGATGGGCGGGTACTGGTTTTCGAATTGCTGGTCGAGGTTCAGTAAATCAGCCTGCTGAAAAAGTTGCACGGCATAAGCTCTCTTTCCATCCCTGCCTGCACGTCCTGCTTCCTGGAAATAGGCTTCGATGCTGTTATTAAGATCAACGTGGATCACCACACGCACATCCGGTTTGTCGATTCCCAACCCAAAGGCATTGGTAGCAACCATAACGCGCATGCTGTTGTCCATCCATGCTTTTTGCTTTTTCTCACGTTTGGCGCCGTCGAGGCCGGCATGGTAATAATCGGCTGGGATATTTTGCTTTGTCAGGGCCCTGGCAATATCATAGGTTTTTCGCCTGCTGTTGGCATAAACAATGGCCGAACCTTGTATTTTGTTTAATATTTTGATGATCCGCCCTGGTTTATTTTCCTCTTCGAACACGAAATAGGTAAGGTTTTTCCGTTCGAAGCTTTTTCTGAAAACCCCTGCCTGGTCAAAGTTAAGTTTTTGCTGAATATCGTCAACAACAGCCGGTGTTGCCGAGGCAGTAACGGCCAGTATGGGGGTGTTGGGTATGAGCGGCCTGATGTCTGCAATTTTGATATAGGGTGGCCTGAAGTCGTAGCCCCACTGTGATATACAATGCGCCTCATCCACCGCCAGCAGGTTTACATTCATGAGTTTGAGCGACTCCCTGAAATTTGGGGTGGCAACCCGCTCAGGTGATACGTACAGGAATTTGGCATCTCCATAAACGGCATTGTTTAGGGCTACCTCAATTTCGTTATAGTGCATCCCCGAATAGATGGCAAATGCCCTGATGCCCATTTTTTTCAGTCGTTCCACCTGATCCTTCATCAATGCGATCAACGGGGATATTACCAGGCAAACACCATCTTTGGCCATGCCGGGAACCTGGTAGCAAATCGATTTTCCTCCACCGGTAGGCAGCAATGCAAGCGTATCCGATCCCGATAACACCGATTTGATGATGTCCTCCTGCATCGGCCTGAAAGCTGAATAGCCCCAATATTTAACCAGAATCTGATGAATGTCCATGGATGGCGGAATTTATTACGAAGATAGTAATTATAATGCAAAGCGGCATTCATCAACCGGCATTTTGCATTCTACATTCTGTGGTTCTCTAAAGGAGTCCTTTGGACAGCATTCGATATTCTCGATTAGGAGCCATTCGGTCAATATTCCTAATTTTTGTTATCATCGAATAATCCAAATGTTTCGGATTGGATTCGGGTTAAGGCGTTTGTAAATCAAGAGAATGATTTTAGGGAATACGATAACATTAAAGTGTTAATCGGCATTCCGTTAAAAAAACACCCCAATAAGTACCCTTCAAAAATTTACTTTTAGCTTTGCAAGAAATTAACCAGGTATGGAAAGCGAAAACAAATACAATCGCAGGGGCGTATCTGCCTCGAAAGAAGATGTGCACGAGGCTATTAAAAATCTGGATAAAGGATTGTATCCCAATGCATTTTGCAAAATAGTGCCCGATTTGATAGGCGGCGATCCCGAATATTGTAACATCATGCATGCCGACGGCGCCGGCACCAAATCATCGCTGGCATACATCTACTGGAAGGAAACCGGTGATCTGTCGGTGTGGAAAGGCATTGCCCGGGATGCCATTGTGATGAACATTGATGATTTGCTCTGCATAGGTGCAACGGATAACATTTTACTCTCTTCAACCATCGGGAGGAATAAAAACCTTATTCCCGGCGAGGTGATATCGGCCATTATTAATGGTACTGAGGAGTTTCTGGAAAAGATGCGCAGTTATGGTATTGGCATTTACAGTACCGGTGGCGAAACTGCCGATGTGGGCGACCTGGTGAGGACCATTATTGTGGATTCAACGGTGGTTGCACGGATGCAGCGCAAGGATGTGATCGACAATTCCAGCATCAGGGCAGGGGATGTGATCGTTGGGTTGGCCTCATTCGGGAAAGCTGCCTATGAGGACGAATACAATGGGGG
>JABMQA010001020.1 GCA_013203545.1 Bacteroidota bacterium | reverse complement strand
AGGTAGCGGAAGGAGGGCTACCTCAAATCCGTGAGTGATTTCATCGGAGCAGGGTTCAACGGAATAACCTGTAAGACTCAATTGTACAGAACCGGATGAAATATCATCTGTTCCCGGATGGTAAATTGTTTGCAATTCATAAGGATCGTCAAATGTACCGTCACCATCGGTCAGCCATAAAAACTCATCTGTATTCACAACGGTTCCGTCCACTTCAATTTCCTCAATATTGTTGCAATAAGATACATCGTCACCAGCCCAGACGATGGGAAGGCGCGAAATATAGAGCATCATATCATCGCTCATCGAATCTTTGGAATTTCCGTATCCTGTTAGAGTCAGGGAAACTGAACCGTTTGAAATATCATTACTTCCCGGGGTATAGGTGGGATTAACAATGGTGTTGTCGCTGAAGGTTCCGTCGCCACTGGTTGTCCATTCTACTGACGTCGCATTTTGAACGAGTCCGTTCAGTTCTGGCGAATCATTCTCGCAAATGTCCATATCCTGACCGGCGCTAACTGCCAGGGTTTGCTGCACGCTTGGCGGGAAGACGATAAAATCAACCCAGGCGCAGTCGCTGCCATTGGAAACTGAATAATCCTTTTTATATTCCCATTTAAATACGTGTTCCCCGGCTGTAACAGAAGCCGTTGCCTGTGTCCAGCCAACCTCCCCGGACCACGAGCCTGCTGCGGAACCGTCGATATAAAAATTCAGAAAATCATAAGTCGCCTCACTGGAAACTTTGAAATAGAAACTGATTTCACCGTCGGCAATTACATCCATGGTAACAAATGCAACACTTGATTGCAGGTCGCTCACAGTACCTGATTTCATGCAATATATACCTTCGTAGGCAATATTGTCAGTAATGGACCATGGGGCTTCCCCTGAAAATCCCCATTCATATATATCGAAACTCCCGGATTCGAAATCCTCAACCACAAAACCGATGGCAATGGTGAATGAATCACTAGCCTCAAAGCCAAAATCAGCCGTTGCTTCAACACTAAAAATAGTTGTATATCCGATGGGTGTGGATTCGTCCACATAAATTTCGAACTCAGCGGTTCCCAACCCGTTACCTGATATTTCACCAAGCTGAAAACTTCCCTGTGTAATGGTAAAGTATGGGTCGCTGTTTTCCAGCGTGGCTGAAACATTGTGGGCTATTCCGCCTCCAAAATTCTGGATTTCAACATAAACCTGTGCAGTTTCTCCGGGCTCAAGATATCCGTTTCCACCATCATCAATGGTGACGTTGCCAATTACCAGATTAGGGGCATATGCTTTTAAATAAATATGGCTTGTGTAGGTGTCAACTGTAGATGAGATTTCCGTATCAAAAATCATATCATGGCTGTCAGGAACTTCCATTGAAACATCAAAGTTAAATGCATCCTCAAAAATTATGCTCTGTCCTGGCTGGAAGGTTGATAATGTTACCAAACTGTCGATCAGGGTAACATATTCATCATAAGTTGTAATTTTCATTTCCAGGGCGTTAACAACATCATCACTGATGTTTTGCAGTTCCACGCCCAGGCTTACATTTTCGCCATATTCAATAATATCGTTGTCTCCAGCCTGAATTATTACCTCCCTGATTACAATGCTGTTGATGCCATTGGTAAAAAAGGGCAAGGTTTTCAAAGATCTCAATCCATTATTATCCTTAATATGAAAATTGACATCAATAGCTTCGTAGGGTTGTGTAGGAAGTCCGTAGAACAAGCCTTCCGGAGTGATTTGCATTTCGATATTGTGGTATTGAGGTTCAAGGGTCACCTTCTGGTTAGGTTGAAAGTTGTACGTATTGGAAATATCCAGATGGTTATAATTAAAACTGTTCCCTTCCGAAATACCGGCATGCCATTCATTCCATGCTGCAATAACACATTCTCCGTAATAAAACTCTATTTTTCCTGAAGGATACAAGGTTACTGCAAAATTTTGTGCGTTTCCGGTGCTGTATTCACTTGTTTTCCACCTGAAAGTGGCGGAACTTGCATCACCTTCGTACCACATTCCACCACCACCAAGGGAAAGGGGGTTACACATTAAAACAGAAATATTTTTCATATTTTTGAAGAGGGCGAACTCATCTGTGAGGAATGTCCACGGATACTTCTGTTCGTCAAACATCAAAAAACCATCGGTGTGTATTGAAATTTCGGTAAAGAATTTCCCATAGCAAGGAAACGCAAAGTCGATCTCCTTGGTGGCATATCCTGTGCTTTGATTATTGGGGTAAAGTTGTTCCTGACTAACATTTGGAAAAGGTGCGGTGGAATAGCTATAATCGTATTGTTGTGAAATGTTCCACCAGTAAGGTTCAGTTCCGGAAGTGCCTAACATTTGGTTCTCGTAAGGTTCATTTATAGTGGCAGGGGGCAGGTCCACATTAAGTACCTGTGGTGCATCAAAATCGATGGTAGCATTCATCGCCAGGATGGTTGTGCCGTTTTCTACCCACTGCGGAAGGGTTTGCTGGTAAGTAATTTCAACAAGGCCGTTGGTATAGTCCATTACAGACCAGGCATCCAGTGATCCGGTTGATGTGTTGTCGCCATCTTTTTCATTTACCATAATAAAAAAGGTAACTTCATGGCTGCTTTCAACGTATCCAAGCAAAGGGGTTACATCCAGCCCAAACTCCAGCGTTTTATCCGCTTGTGAAGTCCCTCCCTGCATGTATTTACTTCCACCCTGGTAATTCAGGATGGGAAAATCGATGACAAATTCCGGTTCTGTGGCATTGGCTTCAGGGGAGATTCCGGCCATCACCTTGATCTCATTTCTTGTATCGTGTGTTAATACCACCTTGTAGGTAACCTGCGGATCAGTGTTCTCCTTTGCGTTGATCACCGAAACCGATCTGTTCCAAACGCCGCCCTGCGACAAATTGCGGCATAAAGCATTGTACATCAAATAGGCAAAACCATTGTTGCCCCATGATGTGGCAGAATAGGAGTTGGCCAGTTTAACCCCACCAATTTCCCAGTCTAAAAGATTTACAACCCCATCATTGTTAATGTCGATGTGGTTGGTGTATTGTCCGTCGTTGTTGTAATCCCAGCGGATGCTGTCGTGGTAACCGCATACACACAAGGCGTGATTGGCATAGGTACTAAGGGTCGGTAGCACATATTTACCTGCCTCAGGAGTGCCTGCAGGAAGTTGTTGATTAGCTGAAGAATATGAGGCATAGAAATTGGCACAACCACCGTTTTCGGACCCGTCAAGGTGGTCGTTAATCCAATGT
>JABMQA010001019.1 GCA_013203545.1 Bacteroidota bacterium | reverse complement strand
GGACTGACCTTGTGATACCATGCAGGGGCATCCCGCTTGACATAACCTTTTCGTATAACAGCCTACGGGCTATTCAAAACTGGGGCTATGGAAATGGCTGGACACACACGTTTAACATCCGCCTGATCAAAAACAACGATTACATTACAGTGGAATGGGGTGATGGACAAAGGGACAACTTTTACTGGGATGGAAGCGGGTATAATCCTCCGCCCGGAGTTTATGACCGCTTCAGTGAATTTGAACCCGGCAAATGGCGGCTTACTTCAAAATATGGGATCAACCACATTTTTGAAGATTCTACGCATATGAAGTTAACTGCTGTGGTAGACAGAAATGGGAATAGAACTGAACTTGTATATGCCGGCGGGCATTTGATGAGCGTCACCGATGCTTCAGGACGTCAGGTGACCATGACCTGGATTGGCAACCTCTTATCGGAAATCAAAGATGAAAATACCACCCCTGCACGTACGATCAATTATCAGTATGATGGTTCAGGAAATCTTACGGAGGTCACCAACCCGACAGGTGTTGTTACTGTTTACGATTATAACGACTTGGGAGACCTGGAGCAGATCACTGACCCACGGCAAAATATTGTGATGATAATGTATAATGAACTGCGTGGAGTTTCTGAGGTGAGTTGCCCTGAGGTGGGATGGAAAAAAACGTTTGATTACAATACATGGGAGTACAGAACCCGGGTTAGAAATATGCTCGCTTCCGGTAACCTTACAACCTTATATTACTATGATGACAATGACCGGATTACTGATATCATCTACCCTGACGGAAACAGTATACATTACTTATGGGACGGATGGAACATAACCGGTTTTATCAATGAAAACGGATTCACCACGAATTATGAGTATGATGATGCAGGAAACCTAACGAATCAAACTGATTGCATGGGCAATTCGGAACAATTTCAATACGATGAAATATTTAATCAGCTATTGAGCCACACCAATAAATCAGGAAATTCAACAGCATACGCGTATGATGAAAATGGCAATCTTACCCAAATAACGGATTGTGCCGGAAACCTTGAAATCTTTGCCTACGATGAATTTGGAAACCGTATCAGTTATACCAATAAAAATGGATGCACGGCCACGTATGAATATGATAATTCAGGAAATCTGATCAGTGAAACCAACCCCCTCGCCAATACTTCCAGCTACGTTTATGATCAGGTTGGTAACCTGCTAAACAAAACGGATAAGAATGGCTGTACCACTACATTCGAATACGATTTACTTGACCAGTTGATAAGCACAACCGATGCAATTGGAAATTCCACACTGTTTGTCTATGATGAAAACGGGAACAGGATTACGGAAACCAATCCGTTGGGATGTGTTACACAATTCGAATTTGATGCACTCAATAACCTGCGTATCATAATTGATGCGTCAGGAGGTGAAACCTTGTATTCGTATGATGAAGAGGGTAAGTTGTTATCGGAAACGGATGCACTTGGATATACTACAAGTTATGAGTATGATTCGAGAGGTCGCGTAACTGCAACCACAGATCCCATGGGGAACCTTGAGGCTTATGGTTATGATGCTGCTGGTAACAAAGTGATTGAAACAGATAAAAACGGAAACAGCACCTATTACGAGTATGATTGCGCTAACAGGCTGATAGCCACGACCGATCCACTTGGGAATTCGGAATTTTATACCGTAAACCCACTTGGGTTGAAAGAGGTTTTTATTGATAAAAACGGGAATGTAACTTCCTATGAATACAATTGCAGGGGACAACTTGCAATCACCATCGATCCATTGGGTTATGAAGAAATTTCGGATTATGACGCGGAGGGGAATCAGGTTGGATTCACGGATAAAAATGTAAACACGACCCTGTACGAATTCGACTGTATGAATCAGGTAGTGGTTAAAATTGATGCATTCGCTCAGGAAGAACATTATGGCTATACTGCCATGGGTGATCTCTTTTTGATCATAGATAACAATGGTAAGACTACAACCTTCGAATTCGACTGCATGAGGCGCAAAGTATGGACAAAAGATGCCATCGACAGCACTGAATATTACAATTATAATGCTGTTGGTGATATGATCAGCACCACCAACAAACTGGGACATACAACAACATTTGAATTTGATTGCCTGAGCCGGGTTACAGGTTTGACCGACCCAATAGGATTCTCAGAAATATATGACTATGATGCTGTGGGTAACAGGACAGGAGTTACGGATAAAAACGAGAATACGGTTACTTTCGAATTCGATGGCCTAAGTCAGCACATCCGGACCATTGATCCCACAGGAAATGATGAAATATTTGTTTACGATGCCACGGGTAATATGACTGGCCAAACAAATAAAAATGGGCACACAACCACTTTCGAATTCGATGAATTGGGACAGGTCATTAAAACAATCGATCCCCTTGGAGAAGAAGAGATTACTAACTATGATGCCATTGGAAACCAAACCGGGTTTACAGATAAAAATGGAAATACCACCACCTTTGAGTTTGACGACCTTGGGCGGAACATCAAAATTACAGATCCGCTTGGAAATGAAACCAGTTACACTTATGATGAGGTAGGGAATCAACTTTCGGTTGCGGATGGCAATGGTAATATTACATTATTTGATTATGACGTACTCAATCGAATGAAAAAAATGATTTCACCATTGGGTAATCAAACACAATTTGATTACGATGGGGTGGGCAACATCCTTAAAAAGATTGATGCCAACGGGCAGAGTACATTTTATGCCTACAATGATATTTACCATCTCAATGCGATCTTTTACCCTGACGGGAGTAATGTAATTATACAAAACGATGCTTTGGGGAATGTGATTCAAATGAACAATACCGGGGGAATTGGCGATGTAACCTTTTTTCAATACGACGAATTGGGCAGGATCATCTCCAAAGAAACCAACTATGGGATGTTCATCAAAACCATACAAAATGAATACGATCCTGTGGGTAATCGTCTCAGCATGACCATTCCTGACGAAGGGACTATAAGTTACGGATATGATCCCTGTAATAAAATTACCCATGTCATCGACCAGGTTGGTGGTCAAACAATTTACAACCACGATACTGAGGGCAATATAACAACCATGACTTATCCAAATTTAACCCAGTCGTTTACAAGCTATGACCAGTTAAACAGGATATTAACACAGGAAACGAAAACACCCGGTGGGGATGTTATCCAAAGTTTTGCCTATGAATATGATGCCAATGGGAATAAAACAAAGGAAACCCACGAAGATGCCACATGGGTTGATAATGTTTACGATGATGCTGGAAGAATGACTTCAGAATACAATTCAGCAACGGCAGAAACAGTAAACTACACCTACGATGCAGGCAGCAATCGCCTTACAAAAACTACCAACGGTGTTACCGAAAATTATACCTACGATAATGATAATAAAGTATTGTCAGCCGGGCTGTTCTCATATACCTACGACAACAATGGCAACCGCCTGACCAAGCTGGATGATTTTTCCGGTGAATTTACCACTTACACTTATGGCCCTGAGAACCGGATGAAAACCGTCAACCTGCCCAACATCGGGATGGTTAATTATTATTTTTCACCTTTAGGAGAGAATCTCGCGATGAATGAAAACGGGTTGTACAAATATAAGCTCTTCTGTGGTAATAACCCCGTCCAGGAAATGGACCAGGATGGCATGGCCCAAACACTCTACAATCCTGAGATCAGCATTAACCACGGTCACATCGACGGCTATTACCATGAAAATGGCTTTGGGAGTACCACCCTGCTAACTGATGTTGGAACTGCGCCTCTTGCCACCGCTTCGTTTGATGGATTTGGTAACATCATCAATTCCTGGGGCTGGTGGCTGAATGACCATGTCATCTTCCAGGGAATGGCATTTGAAAATTTGCTAAATATGTACCCTTTAAATTCCTCCTCTTCTAATATAAAAGGAAATTATGATCCGCAACTTGGGAAATTAGTGCATCCGCAGATTTCTATGAATACAAACTTTTTAGAAGTAAATGCCAGTAGTTTATCAGATCAGAATTCGGAATTGTTATTTTCAAGATCTCCATTCTATCATGTAAATAAAAAATATACAAAACACAGTAAAAAAAATCGCATAATAATTGTTTATTCAGATAAGTATAATCCAATGGCTCCGGGTTGGCCTTTGCCAATAATGTTTTTGAATGAGGATGATTTAAAGCACATCGTCTTAGATAATAAGACCTTAAAATTGAATGGTTTTGTGAAGGAGGGCGGCTTCTGGGAGTGGTTGCAAAAACTAACTTATAATGCTTACCAGCAATACTCAGAAGAAATACTCAAAGCTACAATCAGCCAATCCTTTAAAGAAGCCTATGAAAATAATGAACCTGTAAGCAGAAAAGTGGACACAAAACATTTCGGGAAACAGGTAAACCTAAACACGGGATTACGTTCGCAATTAAATAACAGATCTCTAATGGGTTATGCGTCCTTGGGTTGTTTGTCCTGTCCGACAATGGGCTCTTCGGCTTCTATTTCAGCTGCAGCAGTGTCGCCTGGTGTATTAGTCAGTTCAGGGTATTCATGGCCAAATTTCGGACAAAAAATTAAAATGGCTTCAAAACAGTTTACCGGCCTTTGTAATACAGTTAAACTACTTCAACCCAGGGCCAAACCCAAACCACCTCCGCCACCGTGCAAGGTAGATGTGAAAGCAGTAAGTGGCGCATTTATGGAAGGAAAAACCTGGGGCTTCGGGCTTCGTGGCGCTCATACCATCCATGCCAGGGCAGGTCAAATCATCGACCTGCAGGCAACAGGGAATCCATCAGGAGGCACATTTTTCTACCAGTTTACGCAACCAAAGCGAGGTTCTGCGGTGCAACATGGCCATAAGGGTAAAGCAAGTTTCCTCAGTTACCGGGATGGAAAATATACCGCCACAGTATACTATGTTTTACCGGGTAACCGCATGTGTAAGAAGGAATTTGTAATTCTGGTTCGATAAAACAATAACTTAATAATCAGGAGGAATAATCATGAACAAACACATATTAAACACAGCAATATTTATTTTAATATTCAAATTATCATTTGCCCAGTTTTTCCCCGTAGGCGGCTACCAGGGCGGCACCCTGGGTAACGATCTGCCGGTGCAAACCATCCAACTCTCACAGGGCTGGAACGGCATCTCGAGTTATCTCAACCCGGAAAATCCGGAAGTAGATTACCTCTGTTCTGATATCGAAAACAAACTCATTATCCTGTACAACCCCGCAGGCATGTACTGGCCGGATGAAGGGGTTAACACCCTCAACTATTGGAACACACACAGCAGTTATGCGGTGAAGGTTTCGGGTGCTGCCACCCTGCAGATCAAAGGTACTTTCATTGATTATCGAGACATCTACCTGCAGAGTGGTTGGCGCTACCTTCCGGTTTTGTGTTCCGATCCCGTAGATGTGGCTACATTATTTGCAGGCATTACGCAACTCACGATCGTAAAAAGCATTGCAGGCAACGGCATCTACTGGCCGGAATACAACATCAACCAGTTAAATAACCTGCAACCCGGAAAAGGGTACTATGTAAAGATGAATGGCAACAACACCATCACATTTCCGGAGTCGACTGACCAAATGCCAAACCAGGTTTCATACAACGAAAACCTGGTTGTATCACCCTGGAACAGGGTAGTCACCACTAATTCATCTCATACCATTGCCTTTATCGAACGGGCCGTTGAACTGTTCGAAGAAGATGATATGATTGGCGTGTTTACATCATCCGGGTTGTGTGCCGGTGTCATCCGGGTTGTCGATGAAGAACAGGCGCTTGCAGTAAATTGTTTTGCCGACGATCCGCTCACTGCAATTGTGGATGGTTTATCATCCAATGAACCGCTTAATTTCAGGCTATACCGGCAAAATAGCGGTGAAACCTTTGAAATGATCGCAACCTATGCCTCAATTGGCAATCAGGGCCAGTTTGCTGAGCACGGTATATCAGTTATTTCGGATTTGAAACTTCAGCCGCTCGGGATTAACAGCAATGGCCCGGAATCTGTCCGGTTACTTCCAAATCCAACAACCGGCCTGGTAAATATTGAGGGCGTAAAAGGTGAGACCGTTCTGGTATTTTACAATGCTTTTGGCAATCCAATACGATCTCAAACATTGGATTCATCATCAACCATCGACTTGATGGATTTCCCAAAAGGAATTTACCTTGTACAGATCACAACTTCAAATGGTGTACGGTTTGACAAACTGGTGGTGAATTAAAACCTCCGGATTTTTTATGGTTTCAAGAAAAGCCCTGTTGCAGACATGTTACAGGGCTTCTGTTTTAAGGCATAGAATTTCAGTGCCTTTATAAGGCAAAGGTTTTCAGTAACTTTTGCTTGCAATTCCATCGAATTTTTTATACCTTTATGGGTTTTATACTACACCCATTTTCAACCATAAAATATATTTATCATGAAAAAAGACATTATCAGAAACCCTGACAGGGTTGTAACTAGTAATACATTTTTAATATTCATGCTTTCATTATTATTTTCCTCAAACCTGATAGCAGGTATTGTTGTTGAATCAACATCCGAAAACAACCTGACAGTTAAGGTAGCCCTCCCCGAAACAATTTTTGGAGAAGTAATGATGAGAGATGGGAACACCTATTCCGTTCTGAGGATCCAGTCATCTGCACAACTGGCCATCGGCAAACCCGATGTTCCCGGATTTGGTTCGTGGATATTAATTCCCAACGGCAGAGAGGTTTCTATTAACTACACCATGGGTGAACCATTGGTTTTTTATGATATTGACCTGCCGCCTGTCCAGCCGCCCGCTTCCGATGAAATTGGTGCTGGTGAGCCCGGGTTTACAAAAGATGCAGAGGCCTTTGCCGTGGATGCCGATTATCCCGGAATTTTTGCGGAAACGGAACCCGTTAAATACAAGCGGGGTCAATCCTGTACCATACTTTGGGTTTATCCGTATCAGTATAATCCCGTTCAGAAAAAGCTTACCGTATATCCTGACCTTCAGGTTTCCATTCAATTTTCAGGTGTAACCCAGGCGATCCCACCAAATCTGAGAAACAAGAATATGGAGGAGGGCCTGAAGAAAATGGCCATTAACGGAGAAACGGTTCTCAATGCAGAGAAAGAAGCCGGGAAAGACCATGGGAAATCCCAGAGGCTCACTGAGGGATGCGACATGCTCATCATCACCCACCCGGATTTTAAAAATGCCGCCGATACCCTGGCATTATGGAGGAATAAAAAAGGGATCAGCACCCGGATACTTAGCATTGATACACCCGGAGTGCTCCGCATCCAAGATTCCATCGACGAAGCTTACGAAACCTGGGATCCAGTGCCGCAGTATCTGCTTTTTATCGGTGATGCCGAGTTCATCCCTACCTGGCATGTAAACATGCATCCTGATAGCGTCAGCCAGGGTCGAACAGGAACAGATATTTTTTACGCCGATTACGAAAACCTGCTTGTCAATCCCAAAATTCACCATGATTATCTTCCGGAGTTTTATTATGGCAGGTTATCTGTCGACAGTGCTGCCCAGGCTGATAGTCTGGTCGCGAGGATCATCCGGTACGAGAAAAACCCGGTAAATCTAAACTGGTTTTACGATGATATGGTGGTGGCAGCAGCTTTTCAGGATGGAACCTACATCAGAAGCACACAGACCGATATACCCCCGGATAGTGTTGCCGATCGCCGGTTTGCCAAAACTGCAGAAGATGTGAAGGATTACATGGATAATCACGGTTATGTTGCACATAGGATTTATAGGACCTACAATGGATGCCGTAACAATAATGATGAGGTATTTCCCAAATACTGGAGTAATCTGGACATCTATAATTTTGAAAACGATACCTCTAAAAATGAAATCCCTTCTTCACTTCAAAAACCTAATTTCAACTGGACCGGAAATGCAAGCGACATTTCCACGAAAGTCAACAGTGGAATTTTCTTTCTACTTCACCGCGATCATGGAAACAGGCATGGCTGGGGAGAACCCGGATATGACATTGGTAACGTGGATGCCCTGACCAATGGAGAGAGACGTCCGGCAATCTGGTCCATCAACTGTCAGACGGGATGGTTCGACAACGAGACCGACGATCCCATCTGCGATTCGGATGATGAGTGCTTTGTGGAACACTGGCTCCGCCATAGTACCGGAGGCAGTTGCCTCCTTTTTGGGGCAACCAGGACCAGTTATTCCGGGATAAACGACCGCCTGATTTGGGGTTGGATGAACGCCATCTGGCCTTATTTTACCACCTGGCATTATGACACCTTACCGATAGTGGCCCCTGTTTATCAAATGGGGAGGGTGATGGACCAGGGGAAGGATTATATGTTGACACGCATCCATTCAGGCTGGGAGCCCAAAAGACGTACGGCCCTGGAGGAGTATCATGTTTTCAGCGACCCTACTATTGAAATGTGGACCGCTTTCCCGTCGAACTTTACTTCGCTGGCGGCAAAAGATGCCGTTGTGGACGGGGCGGATAAAATTGGCGTAACCGTTATGCCGCAAATGAGGAATGTTTTGATTGGAGTATATTCCATCGACAATACCAGATTACTCGGATCAGGATATACCAACAACCTGGGCGTGGCTGTGATAACACTTAAAAACACGGTTGCCCTCGGTGAAGTGTTACAACTAACTGCCACAAAACATGATTACATCCCGAAAGAAAAAATCATTACTGTCGGTTCCGGCGAATCGGGTTACATAACAGCAAACAAAACCTGGTTGGATGATACCATAAGGGTTGTAGGTGATATTACGGTTGAGAAGGGTGTAACCCTTACCGTGAATTCCGGTGTTTATGTGGAGTTTCAGGGACACTACAAACTGAATGTTTATGGACGCTTGCTGGCCGAAGGATATCAAAATGATACAATAACTTTCACATCAAAAAATACCTTCACCGGCTGGCATGGGATCCGTTTTTTCGATTCCAATACCAACGGGCAGAACGATTCCAAACTGATATATTGTAGCTTGAAATATGGCAAAGCCAATGGGAACGGCGACGACCGGTTTGGCGGTGCTGTCTTTTGCCACAATTCCCACGACCTGAGGGTGCAACATTGTCGTATTACGGGAAATGAGGCAATAACCGGTGGTGGTATTTATTTAAGAAACTCATCCATAATCATCGATTCAAGCCTGGTTTCCGGAAATATGGCCTCTTTGGGAGGAGGCCTTGCCTGTCTTGAGAATTCCAGTCCCGATGTCCAAAATATAATTATAATTGATAATCAGGCTGACATCGCCGGTGGCGGACTCTATTGTTATGAAAAATCAAGTCCGCAATGCTTCAAAGTGGAAATTGATGAAAATACGAGCGACTCCCTGGGCGGCGGCATTTACCTGGAAGGGTATATCAATAACTGGCCCGAACCGACTTTCGACAGTGCTACCATCAATGGAAACTCAGCCGGATACCGGGGAGGCGGTATCTACGCCAAAAACAGGAGTGCCCCGGTATTGAATCACTCTACAATCTGTGACAATTCGGCTGGCTCCGATGGCGCTGCGATTGCCTGCAGCTATGCATGGCCTGACCTGACAAATGTGACCATCAGCGATAACACTGCGGGTACCTCCGGCGGTGCTATATTTTGCACCAACAGTTCATCACCTGAATTAATAAATTGCATACTCTGGAATGACTCACCTGATGAAGTTACCCTGTCATCCGATACTGCCTATATCACGTATTCTGATATTGAAGGTGGATATACAGGTACCGGAAATATCAACAGCGACCCCCTGTTTCATTCAACCAGGGGCGATTCAACGTATTACCTCACTGCCAGTTCACCTTGCATCAATGCAGGGAATCCGCTTACTCCCCACGACCCGGATGGCTCAAGAGTGGATATGGGTGCCTTTTATTACCATCATACAGAAATTATTTTTCCGCCAACGGCCAACTTTTCTGCCGATACAACTTACGGGTATTACCCGCTAACCATCCACTTTTCAGATGAAGCTTCGCCGGGAACCGGAGCCATTACCGGTTGGCTGTGGGATTTTGGCGACAGTTCAACCGATACCCTGCAAAATCCGGTTCATATCTATCAAAATGCAGGTGTTTATACGGTTTCCCTAACTGTTATCGATGCCAACGATTCAACGGATATAATGACAAAATCCAATTACCTCACAGTGGTTGCAACGCCACCCGGTGCCGATTTCCTTGCTGACAATACCGAATGGTACAAACCATTTGTGGTGAATTTTACAGATATGTCAACGCAGGGCTCGGGAGCAATAACCAGCCGGCTATGGAGTTTTGGGGACGCATATACTGATACCGCTCAAAACCCGCAACATACCTATTCAGCAGTGGGTTCATACACGGTTTCGTTAAAAGTGACCGATGTCAACGATTCGACGGACACCAAGGTTAAAACCGATTATATCACAGTTCTGCCGGGCACTTACATTACCGGTGGTTATGTAAGCGGTACTTGGACCCTGGATGGCAGCCCCTATGTTATCGACGGTGAAATAACCATTCATGCCGACAGCAGCCTGACCATCGAACCCGGGGTGGAAATACTGTTTTTGAGTCACCATAAGTTTATCGTTAAAGGTACGCTGGATGCACAGGGCATAGCAACGGATTTAATCGTTTTCACAGCAAAAAACATCTGGCAGGGCTGGCATGGGCTGCGGTTTCTGGATTCGCATAATTCCGTGCTGGAATATTGCCACATTCAATACGGAAATTCTTATGGCGCTTCAAATACGCAGGACTCATGCGGCGGTGGGATTTATTGCAATGACTCGGATATTGAAATCATAAATTGTCTGATCGCAAACAATGAGGCCTACAAACATGGTGGTGGAGTTTATAGTCTCATCTCCGATATTCAGATGTCAGGCAATATGTTTAGGTACAATATTGCTTATGATTGTGGTGGTGGGATTTATGGTTTTGAGTCAGGAATTACAACGATGAATGATACCTTGCAGAATAATGAAGCAGATTGTGGTGGTGGACTCTATTGTGAGGGCGATCCTTATCCCACCCTTACCATAACGGCAATAATTAAAAATATCGCCTGGTCATCCGGCGGAGGAATCTTTTGCAGGGAATTTGGCAGGCTGGATATGCTATTTGGAACCATCAGCGAAAATGTGGCAAACTCCAATGGAGGCGGCGTTTTTTGCGGCCCGAACTCAATGCCGAATTTCAATGATGTCCTGGTTGAAAAAAATCTTGCCGGAAATAACGGTGGTGGATTTTATTTTGGCAGCAATACCATACCCGGATTGTTCAATACACCCATCATCAGTAACAATGCCGGTTCCGGCGGTGGGATTTACTTTTCCGGATATACCGATCCCAACATATCATTGTTCGATCTGTCGGTAATCATGAACAGCGCTGTAAACGGTGGCGGAATCTATTACAGAAATTGTGTGAGCCCCCACCTGATGAACCCGGACATTTCTGCAAATACGGCATCAGGCGAAAACGCTTTTGGAGGGGGATTGTATTTTTACCAGTCGGGCCCTGATATATTCGATGCGACTATTCGCGTAAACACCGCCTTCAGCGACCAGATCGCATGTGGAGGCGGGATTTATCTCAACAATGCATCCAATCCGTCCTTATATAATTCCACCATCAACGGCAACAGTGCATCAGGAAAGCAATTTTCATCTGGTGGGGGTATCTGCAGCGATCTGAATTCCAGTCCGATGATCGACCACTCCTTTATCTGTGGCAATATTACTTCCTGCGAACAACAGCCGGCGATGGGTGGTGGCATATTCTGTCAGAGCAATTCCAATGTGAATCTTACGAATGTTACCATGAGCCTGAACACAGCCAATGCCGGGGCCGGAGGAGGCATTTATTCACTAACATCCAGTCCTGTATTACTGAATTGCATCTTGTGGGATGATATTCCACAGGAAATCATTGCTCCATCAGGAACTGTTACTGCTACCTATTCCAATATTGAAGGCAGTTGGACGGGTACAGGGAACAAAAATTCCGATCCTATTTTCGAAGAGCCACTGGCCGAGGATTTTCATCTTACCTGGCCCAACTTCCCGATTGTCTCTTCAAAATCACCATGTATTGATGCAGGTGATCCAACATCCCCTACCGATCCCGATGGCAGCGTGGCCGATATGGGGGTCCTGTTCTATACATCGCAACAGGCTTTTGACTATGGCGACGCACCCGACCCACCATATCCCACACTGAAAATAAACAATGGCCCACTTCATACAATTGATGAAAATATATACCTGGGAAGCACTATTGATGCCGACTTGAACGGCCAGCAGGATGCCAATGCACTTGGAGATGACAACGATGGCAATGATGACGATGACGGAGTTGTGTTTAATTCAGTACTTATCCCTGGAAACACAATATCAGTATCTGTTACAGCTTCGGTTGGCGGATACCTCAATGCCTGGTTCGATTTCAATACCGATGGTGACTGGGACGATAACCAGGAACAGATTTTTATAGATGAACCGTTGCTTGCCGGAAACAACAACCTTAGTTTTCAGATACCTGCCTGGGCATCCCTGGATACAACCTTTACCCGTTTTCGGTTCTGTACTGTGACCGGGCCTGGATATGTAGGATTGGCTTCCGATGGTGAAGTGGAGGACTATGAAGTGGTGGTTGTGGACAACAACCTGACTGATATCGCCATCTGGAATTTTAACGAGAACCAGGGGAATATTGTATATGATGCCACATCCAACCACAATAATGGAAACATTACAGGTGCCGACTGGGTTAACGGCGTAGCCGGCAGTGCCCTCTATTTTAATGGCAGCAGTGATTATATTACTGTACCGCATTCGGCAAGTTTCGATCTGTCACAATCTTTTTCACTGCAGGCCTGGGTGAAAACTTACGGCACCAGCAATTACATGGCCATTCTGGATAAATACCAGTATTACGCATCGGGAAGCGAAGGTTTTTCCCTGTACCTTAATGGTGGGAGACTTCGCATTTCTGTATATTCGGGATCCAATGGTATTAAAGATGTAATTGGCACATCCGACTTAAGGGATAATTTATTTCACCATGTTTTCGCATCCTGGGATGGAAGTTACCTCAGGGTGTATGTTGATGGTGTTCAGGAAAATGAAACAGCTTGGTTGTATCCTCCCGCATCAACCGCCAACAACCTTGGAATTGGAAGAAGATTAACAGGATGGGGTGGATTTATGCCGTTCCTCGGAATCATGGATGAAGTGAAGATATCCCAGGATCCTGAGCTAAAACTGGATTTTGGTGACGCACCCGACCCATTCTATCCAACAATTCTGGCAAGCAACGGAGCCCGCCATCTGATAGATGAAAATATTTTCCTGGGCACATTAATCGACAACGAAAACGATGGCTATTCCAGTCCGCAGGCCAGGGGTGATGACCTTTCCAACCTGGATGATGAAGATGGTGTTATCTTCGGGTCGGCTTTGGTGCCCGGACAAATTGTTTGCTTAAGTGTAAATGTGTCCGTTAACGGAAAACTGAATGCATGGCTTGATATGAATATCGACGGCGATTGGGATGATCCGGATGAACAGGTTTTTACGGATGAAGTTTTGACAGCCGGGGATAATACCGTATCCTTCGAATTGCCAGCTACTACTGTGCCTGGGAATGCATTTGCCCGGTTCCGTTTTGATACGGTCGGCGGCTTAAATTACACAGGATTGGCCGTGCATGGCGAGGTGGAGGATTATATGGTTCTGATAGACGGCTATACCCCGCCATGGACCGAAAGTTTTGAGACTTATGTTTCCGGCAGCGACATAGTTGGGCAGGGGGGTTGGGAATTCTGGGGAGGACTGCCAGCGTCGGTGGGTGCTTTCGTTAATGCTGATGTGGCATATGATGGAAGCCAGTCGCTGAAAATTTCAGGAAGAGCCAATCAGACAGGAGACGACATCGTGCACAGATTCTCAGGATGCGATGCCGGCATCTGGCTGTTTACCATTCAACAATTTATCCCTGCTGCGGCAATAGGTGGCACATCCTACCTGGTTCTGCTCAACAGGTATGATTGTGCGGGATCTGACCTCAACTGGTCTACACAGGTATCTTTCGATCCGGATTTGAACGTGGTAACCAGCGATTACGACGGCGAACAACTGCCACTTGTAAAAGGCGAATGGGCAAGGATTTCTGTATACATCGATCTTGATACAGATCAGCAACACATATACTATAACGGCCAGTACCTGGCAACCAAAAGCTGGACGGAAGGCATTTCGGGGTCCGGTGATTTAAATTTCGCTGCATTGGATCTCTGGTCCAATACACTCGAAAATGTCCCGGTTTACTATGATGATTTTTCACTTGAACAGGTCTCCTGTCAAACCCTTTTGATCACCGATGGATGGAGCGGGATATCTGCTTACCTTGAACCGGCTTATCCGGGTATTGAGGAGATGTTCTCTCCAATTTCGGAAGATCTGGTTATCCTGTACAATCAGGATGGGATGTACTGGCCGGGTGCAGGTGTAAATTCACTTCTTACATGGAATGCGTATAGTGGTTATACCATCCGGATTACAGATGATGTATTGTGGCAAATCTGTGGAGGCGAAACCGGCAGTAAAATGCTGGACCTGGTCCAGGGATGGAACCAGATACCTGTGCTTAGTGCAGGCGCCGTCTCTACCGAAAATCTTTTTTCAGGTACTGATCTCGAGGTTGTAAAAGGCATTGCAGGAGGTGGGATATACTGGCCTCGTTTCAATGTTAACCAGCTTCCGGTACTTGAATCCGGGAAGGCTTACCTGGTTAAAATGAACAGCCCGGCAACCATTGACTTTGAAAGTGTGGATTTTAAAGATTTTATTCCCAATGAACCGACTGAAATATTTTCCCCCTGGGTTTTGCCAATAAACACACCCGGGACACACATTGTTGCCTTCACTAAAGAGGCGTCCGGTTGCTTGCATGCAGGTGATGTCGTTGCAGCTTTCACACAAACCGATCGATGTGCAGGGATATGCCGGGTAATAGATAATGAAAAGCCAATTGCCCTCCATCTCTTTGCAGATGATTGGATGCTCGGTGAAAATACCGGATTTGTTGAAGGCGAAAGAATCAGCTTTAAACTTCTGGAAACCGATGGCACCATCAGAAACCTTGTGGTGATATACGATTATCGTTATCATCAGGAAACCTTTCATGTCAATGGAATATCAGTGGTTGAATCAATTGTTACCGGGTTTGCCAGGAAAGACGAATTTAATCCGAACGATATTCAGATGTTTCCCAATCCCAGCAATGGGAATTTTACCATTAGTAATCTGATGGGATGTGCTTTAGTAAAGGTTTACACAATCTGGGGTGATGAACTCAGGCAGCAGGAAGTTTGTGATCGCACCACTACTGAGATTAAGGGATTACCTTCCGGGATGTATCTCATCGAAATAAAAAATGCCGGTGATAGAGTATTTAAAAAACTTTTAATAAAATAATATTGCGAAGCATTTGTGGGGCTGTCTCATTAACTAAAATTGGCTCCTGAGAATTGAATATTTGAGGAGGCTCTCGGGTAGGTACCCGAATATTTTAAGCATTATTTTGCAAAATCCAGACTAATGAAACAGCCCCTATCTCGGGGGATTAGATAAGTATTGACATACTCCTCATCCCTCCTTAAATAAAGATTCTTCACTATTTTCTTGGAAAACATTCATATTTTGACTATATTTGGCCGCCAAAAAATCCGAAATTACCTCTGACAGATAATCATATTTTTTTGCAGGTTTTGATTATTAGCAATTTACAACACACTTTATTATTAACCATTAAAACAACAGTTATGAAAAAGAGTTACATTTCTCCATTTCTCATGCTGGTTGTCCTATTGTGTACCCTTAATACAAAAGCACAATTGACACAGCAGTGCATTTTACCAGACAATGGATCCGGTACTGCAGCACTCCCTCCCATTGGATGTGAGTACACTTGCTCATCTGAACCTTTTTACATCATTGATGGATTACCCGCAGGTACTACAATCGAGTTTTGGGGGACCCTGAATAATTTTGTTTGTTGTCCGTGGGGATGCGATTTATGTACCATGCCGATTCCACCGGGCGAATGTGAAGCACCTGGAGGAACCATGGGTGGTGACGGACATTGTTTTGAAGCCGTTTTGGAATTTGAAGTTATTGGAACCGGTGCTTTGGCCGGCTTTCAAAGAACTCTGCAACTACCTGTTTTTGGTGAGGTTCACACAGGTCCAAGAATTGCCGGTGAGCCGGTACAGGAGTTTTTAACCCTGTTTTATCAATTAACAGGGCTATTGTATGGTGATCCTGATTTTTGCAGTTTGAATCTGGTTGCCGGTGAAAACTACGGTTTGCCGAGTCCAGGACAAACCATACTTACCAGTAATGGCCCTGAATCATGGTGGGTTGAAAGCTTTTTCGATATCACCTACCAGATCGAATTTGAGGGATGTCCGGGCAGTATGCTGGAAGGTTTCTCCGGAATAACCACAGGTACGACAAGGATTGAAACCGGTGAGAATGGCGGAGGCAGTAATGTAAGTGACCTGTTCCTGCGTGTGGGCGACTGGGTTATAGACGAAGATTGGCACAACTGGATAGGACCTGATCCTGTTGAATTGCAGCTTTTTGTAAATGATCCCGAACACATCATTGCCAAGGTAAATTTCTATTATTCACTTGACGGGATAGCGTGGACCTATATTGGAACAGATGATGACGGTTCGCAACCAGAAATATCCACCACTGAATGTACGGTAAATGATGGCGATGGATGGCAGATTTCATGGTATCCTGAAGGCCTGCCCCCTGATGACCTCGTTGTTTACCTGATGGCCGAAGCCGTTACACAGGATGGGACAACATACGAAGTAACAAATTCAAAAAAATACGATCCAACACCACCTAATGGTATCAATACCAATATGACAGACTGGCTCATCACTACCGATGATTTCATATTGCTTGAGGTGGAACCAGGAACCTGTGAAGACCTGGATTACATATGGGTTGAAATCGTACCCAAGGCGGACTCATTCCAAAAAGGGATACCACCTATCAGCCAGCAGCCGCACTCCTCCTCGCATTGTTCTCCCACTGCTGCTGCTGCATGCCTCAAATATTTCGAGGGTGAGGGTGATACCACCATTGCCGGTGGGTTGTCCGATTATGATCTTGTTGATGCGCTGGCCGGACGGTTCCATACCAACGATGGCCATTGGGGCACCTACCTGTCGGATATTGCAAACGGACTGAGGAGCTGGATAAACGATCACGGCGGTGGTTACACAGTAAGAGGTCCTATGGACTATGATTGGGAAACCATGCGTAACGAACTCGAACGCTGCCAGGATGTGATGTCTTCTATCTATTGGGACGGGGGCTGTGGACACAGTATGACTTTTAACTCAATCATCAATACACCGAATCCTGATGGTTCAATACGAGTGGATTTCATGGATCCCTGGACGGGAGAGATCGAATGGGGCGATATGAATACCGGCACAGGTCATGTTTCGGGATTTACCGGAGCAGGAGCCAGCGGCACCATGGGTGATATGATTATTGTTTGTCCGGAAGAACCTTCGGTTACACCCGGTGGCGGAACCATCTTTCCCTGGCCTTACCCCGGAGGGATTACGATTCCCTTCCCGGGCGACGGATTATTTTTCCTGCGTATAATCGCTGTGGATGCCAAAGGTCATGCTGCCCGGCACGATTATGTAGTTAAAAAAGAGACAGCATCACTCGTTAGCGATCCGGTTTTGTGTATTGATGATTACATCAACCCGGAACCCTGGAATGACTGGTTTGGAGTTGATAATAACGATTTACCAGTCGTGTTTTTGGTGTCTGATCCACAAAACGAGATTACCCATGTCGATTTCTTCTATTCATTGGAT
>JABMQA010001018.1 GCA_013203545.1 Bacteroidota bacterium | reverse complement strand
GCTGAATTCACTTACATTAAATACAATTCCCCGCCCTGAAGGACGGGGCTAGTATAATTTAAATATCATTTTTAGACAGCTTCTTAGCTCAAGTCACCCTTTCGTTCCCGCGTTCCGTCTCCGCTCTCTGCTTCTGTCCTTCGCCTCTACCATTTTTTCTTCCCTTTTCTGCCATTGCCAAATTGTCTTTCCGTTTTGCCCGGGTGTCTTTCGTCTTTACCCCACTTTTTCTTTTCCATGGCATCCTTGCTTTGTGCTATTTCTGTGCTCACTTTATTGCCCCGGTACCATACATCGTTGTTCAATGCTTTGATCAATGGTCCGGCGGCCTGGCTTTTCACTTCGAAAAAGGAGAAGCTTTTCATCAGGTCGATCCTGCCAACAGGTACTTTTCTGCCATCAGTATGTTCGTTGATCATCTCGATGAGTGCGCTGGGATGCAGGTCATCCAACTTACCAAGATTGATAAAAACCCGGGTAAATCCCTCTTCAGTCTGTCCGCTGAAATTGCGGCGGCCGTCGGAACGTTCACCCTGATCCCTATCCCTGCGACTTTTTCTATCCCTTCTGCCCTCACCGCCAGAACCGTCATCGCGGGGCTCCGAAAGTTCGGCAGCATCGCGGTAATAATCCAGAAAACGGTTAAATTCCAATGAAACAAAACGCTTGATCACCTCCTCCTTACTCAGCCAGTCCAGTTTTTTGTAGATTACCGGAAGGAAGGTATCAATCAGGGTATGGTCAATTTCAACCCTTTCCATTTTATCGATAAAATGGAACAATTGTTTTTCGCATATCTCACGACTTGATGGGATTTTTGTTTTCTCAAAGGAAATATGCAGGAGTTTTTCGATTTTCCTGATCACGTGTGTTTCCCTGAGGTGGGTAATGGCAATGGATATACCGTCCTTACCAACACGGCCTGTACGACCGCTACGGTGGGTATATATTTCATAATCATCCGGGAGGCTGTAATGGATTACGTGTGTCAGATCGTTCACATCCAGGCCACGGGCAGCTACATCAGTGGCTACCAAAAGCTGAACATTCCGTAAGCGGAACTTCTGCATTACACTATCGCGCATGGCTTGCGAAAGGTCACCATGAAGCGAATCGGCACTGTATCCGTCCTTGATGAGTTTGTCGGCTATCTCCTGCGTCTCTTTCCGGGTACGGCAAAAGATGATCCCGTAAATATTCGGATAATAATCGGCCACGCGCTTTAGCGCAAGGTATTTATCCCTGGCGTGTACTGTAAAAGAAAAATGTTTTACATTTTCGGCAGTAGCGTTTCGTTCTCCAATCACTACCTCTTCGGGATTGGTCATAAATTTATTCGCAATGGCCCTGATCTCTTTGGGCATGGTTGCCGAAAATAACAAGGTATTCCGGTCGTCGGGGACCTGTGCCAGAATTTTTTTGATATCATCCAGAAACCCCATGTTGAGCATCTCATCGGCTTCATCCAAAACCACTCGGTAAACCGAGGAGAGTTTGGCTGCTTTTCGTTCGATCAGGTCGATGAGCCTACCGGGAGTTGCAACTATTACCTGCACACCCGCTTTCAATGCCCTGAGCTGGGTTTCGATACTGGCGCCACCATATACGGCCAGGATTTTCAAACCTTCCGTATATTTTGCGTAGTTGTTCAGATCTTTGGTGATTTGCACACACAGTTCCCGTGTGGGGCTCAGGATCAATACCTGGGTTTTACTACTTCGGGCATCGGTTTGCTGAACAATGGGAATACCAAATGCGGCAGTTTTACCTGTACCGGTTTGTGCCAATCCGGTGATGTCGGCGTTACGGTCTAGTAAAATGGGAATGATCTTTTCCTGGATAGGCATTGGATTTTCAAATCCCAGTTCACGAATTGCCTTTAAGACCTCCGGGGCAACTCCAATTTCTTCAAATGTCATTTTAAATCTCTTTCAAATTATTATTGTGTGCTTTCGGATAATGGCGGCTTTCTACTTTCAAAGATCATGTAAAAACACACTCCATGGAAAGATTTGCAATACATATATCAAAAATCACGATTTCAGGCGGCAAAGGTAATGTTTTATTTAATCATGGAAATAAATATATAGCTTTCAAAAGTTTACAGTCGAAGGAAAACAAAATGCATCACGAAATACATTTATTGGGTACTTATCTGGTAACAAGATGCAAACCGGTCATGAAAATGTATTTGTAGGGGCACATTCTGGATTTAACACTCTTGTTCACCAATACAATACATTTGTTGGATATCGTGCAGGATTTAACAATACAATCTCAGGACAAAACACGTTCATTGGTTACGAAGCAGGATTTTCAAATGAGGAGTCATCCCATGGTTTATTTGTCGGTTACAATGCAGGCTGGAATAATATTGCTCAGGATAATGAATTTATTGGCTGGTCGGCTGGATTTAATAATATTGATGGAACAGAAAACACCTATTTCGGGCATGCGGCAGGATATGAAAATCAGTCGGGATCGAACAAAATATCCCCTTCTTACGTCATGCCTAAATACCAAACCTCTCCTTCAAAGCCTCTTTAATCCGTTCCAGGCCTGCCAGAATGTATTCTTTCCTTTCGCCAATGCCGATTCTGAAATAATGGTCCATGCCATAGCAATCGCCTGCCAGAATAAAAACACTTTTCTCTTCCCTCAACCAATTGGCCAGCTCAGTAGAGTTAATGTCAAGATTGTATTTGATAAACAACATACCGCCTCCTTTGGGTGGAACATATTCGAACAATTCGCCATATTGATCCAACCAGCTTTTTACAGCTTTGAGGTTTTCGTTCAGCATATTTCTGTTTCTTGTGAGTATTTCCAGTCTCTTTTCAGGGTGTAGTGCCATTTCACCAATGATGTGGCTCATAATACCCGCTGTGATAGATGTGTAATCGTGATAGGCCCAGGTATCAGCAATGATAGCTTTTGGCCCAACCAGCCAGCCCAGCCGCAAACCAGGCAGCGCATATGCCTTGGACAATCCGCCGTTAACCATAACTTTGTCGTACATTCCTATGAAGCTGGGAAGGGTTTCCCCGTTAAGTTCTGCTCCCCGGTACACCTCATCGCAATATACCCAGGCATCTACACTTTTGGCTATTTCTACCACTTCCAGCATCTCCTCTTTGGTCATAGTGTAGCCTGTGGGATTATTGGGGTTACAGAGGGCAATCATCCTTGTGTTTGGTGTGACCATGGATTTGAGTTCATCCAAATCAGGAGCCCAACTGTTTTCTTCCCGCATGTGAAAGGCTTTTGGGATACACCCCATTTCCCGGGCAATACCCCATATTTGCATATAATTAGGTACCATCATCACCACTTCATCCCCTTGTTCTAACAGGGTGTGGCATGCGACAAAATTGGCTTCGGAAGAACCATTGGTTACCAGCACATTTTCTTCATCAGAAAAAGGATATAAATCACTGATTCTTTTTCTCAGTGGGATGGATCCATTGGTTTGCCCATAGCCCAATACCGTATTTGTCAGGGTTTCTATTTGTGCTTTGGTTAACAATTCATTTAACTTATACGGATGAAAACCGCTTTCAGTTAAATTGTAATCCACCGTATTTTCAAATATGGATTGGATACGTTCGAGGTCAAAAATCGGAATATTCATTTGTCTGTTTTTTATTGAGATAATTGGTATAAACTTTTTTGGCAATCATGATATCCTGCACGGCTACGCCGGTCAAATCAACCACAGTAATTTGTCGTTCATCGGTGCGTTGCAGATTGGCATCCTGTAAGGCCGTTCCTATCTCTATAACTTTTCCGGGTGAAATAGCCCCCTCTTTCACAGCCTTGTATATTTCACCCCTGCTTTTGCTTTGTGAAAGGCTATCTGCAATCACCAAATCAGCTTTCTTCAATATTTCACCGGCCAATTCCTGTTTCTTTGAAGTATCCGAACCCACGGCCGTGATATGTGTGCCGGGCCGGATATCATCAGCATGGAGTAAAGGTGATTCGGCCGGGGTTGTGGTGACAATGAGGTTGGTATTCCGGGCCACTTCTGCCGGGTTAGCGGCAAGGTGCACGGTTAAGCCGTCAGGACAGGATTCTTTAAATTGTTTTGCTTTTTCAGGATTTCTACCCCAGACCCAAATTGTTTTGCAGGAGGTATTTTTAAGAAGAAATTCCAGTTGCAACCTTGCCTGGATTCCTGTGCCCAAAATACCGATTGCCCGGGTAGATTTAGGGGCAAAATATTTTGCAGCGAGTGCTCCTGCCGCAGCCGTACGTATATCGGTTAATTTACCATTGTCGAGCAAAACTGCCTTAGGCTCGCCTGTTTTTTGACTGAACAACAGCATCATGCCCTGACTGGATGAAAGTCCGATTTTAGGATTATCATAGAACCCTGCAGCAATCTTAATGGTAAAATAATCGTCATCCTTGATATACCCGTATTTAATGTGCGCATCCCCTTTTGGGTTTTCAAAAAGCAGTTCACCAACCGGAGGGACAACAGTTTTCCCATTGCTATATTGGATAAAGCCCTCCTCCATAGCGGCAATCACATCAATGTCTTTAACCAGGGCCGCGATTTCTTCCATTTTAATAATCATTACCATAGGTCGATAGTATTTCGGTGAGTAAAGGTAAGTTTATCTTTTTGCCTGTCAGAACCAAAACTACGTTTTTACCCCGGTATTTTTGTGAATTCATCAAGGTGGCAACAGATAATGCAGCACCGGGTTCTACAATGGTTTGATGATATTTCACCAAAAATGCCACCGCCTGTCTGATCTGCCCCTCAGTACAAAGTTCAATATCAGGGAGGGATTTCTTGCAGATATCAAAAGTGATGCTTCCCTCTTCCAAGCCACCGGCTGTAGCATCTGCTATAGTGTCCAGTTCAGATGGTTCAATAATATGTCCCTTTTTAAGGGAATGATACATTTCAGCAGCATTTTCAGGCTGACACCCAATAACTTTTACGCCATTGCCTGAGCCAAAGAAGCAACACAGGCCCGATATCAATCCACCACCACCTATGGGAGCTATAATTGTATCAGCCTCGGGCCACTGATTTTTAATCTCCACACCAATGGTTCCCTGGCCTTTGATTATGTCACGGTCGTTATACGGGTGGATGAGCACTCCGTTAATCGTTCCGGCATATTCCCTTGCTTTCGATTCGGTTTCCATACTATTGGCACCAAAATGCCTGATATCGATGTCGTAATGTCCGATGGCCCTGATCTTGGCCGGGCTGGTTTTATCGGGCAGAAACAACACACTTCTAAGGTTATTTTTTTGCGATACATGGGCAAAGGCAGCCGCATGATTTCCTGTGGAAGCAGCTACAAATGTTCTACTAAAATCATCAGGCGAAAGGGTGTTGATTTTAGTCAGTACCCCCCTGATTTTAAAAGAGCCTGTGTATTGCAAATGCTCCATTTTAAGGTAAACCCGGGCGCCTGAAATTTTACTCAATTCGGGAGAATAAACCAGTGGGGTTTTAAAAATCTGATCCCTGATTTGTTGATAAGCGTTTCGTATTTCTTCTGATGTGATTATTGGTTTTTCATTGAATTTTTTCATCACGCTAATATTTGGTACCGAAGAGGCAGGATATAAAAAACCCCCCACACTCAATAAGATAAATTATTAAGGTATGCGGAGTTTCCGCAAGAAATCAGCTTATTTTTCCAATGGTCTTCCTTAAGCTAAAAAATAAGCAGGCAACAAAAGTTACAAAATTTCCTCCGTTGCAAATTTATAAAAAAAAATAGTTAACCCAATGAATCTTAACTTCAGGATTTATTGTAAGAAACCCATTGAGCGGGAGAAACCAATCCTTTTCCTATATTTGCTAAACAAATGTGGCTCTATTCGATTTTAAATATTACGCTTGAATGATAAAATACTGGGGTGCAATCATCATATTGTTGCTGGTTAAGAATTCGTTGATCAGCCAGCCATCCGATACAACAAACAGAACGGCGGAAAAAATCAAATCCGGATGGAATTTTGGAATATTGCCGGCGGTGTCGTATGATACCGACCTTGGGTTTCAATACGGCGTGCTTACCAACTTTTACCATTATGGCGATGGTTCGAATTACCCCCAGTATGAGCATTCGTTTTACCTGGAAGTATCGAGATATACAAAAGGGAGCGGCATATACCGGTTTGCTTACGATTCAGAATACCTGATCCCGAAAATCAGGTTAACCGCAGATGTGTCCTATATTCCCAACCAGGTCTATAATTTCTATGGGTTCAACGGTTACGAAGCGGTTTATCATCCGGCATGGATAGATGACAGCGAATCTTCCGACATCTATAAAACAAGGGTTTTTTATAAGTACGACAATAAAATGTTCAGGTTTAAATCTGATTTGAGCGGCCCGTTGGCAGGTAAACACATCAGGTGGCTGGCAGGTATTGAGTGGTATGATTTTAAAACCGGTACCGTTGATATCGATAAACTGAATAAGGGGAAAAGTGAGGATAAAAAATTACCCCCCATCGAAGAACAGCCAACGCTCTACAATAAATACCTCGAATGGGGATTGATACCCACTGCCGGTGCAGGTGGCGGCAGGTTTGCGCAGGTAAAAGCCGGACTGGTATTCGATACCCGCGATAACCAGCCCAACCCGATGAAAGGAATCTGGATCGAAGCAGCAGTGCTAGTTACGCCAAAATTTTTGAGTTCCTTAAGTGAAGGTTTTAGCCAGTTCAGCATCACACACAGGCAATATTTTACCCTGGTTCCTAACGATCTTTCGCTTGCATACAGGCTGGCATATCAAACCTTGATCTCAGGTAAAATCCCATTCTATGCAAAACCGCTGATGATCACTTCAGAATTGCGGGGAGCCACCAACGAAGGTCTCGGCGGCGTAAGAAACCTGCGTGGGATCCCCCGGAACCGGGTGGTTGGTGATGGTGTGGTTTATGCCAACCTGGAGCTGCGATGGAAATTTTTCAGGACACAGCTATTCAACCAGAATTTTTATTTTGGCCTGAATGCCTTTTTTGATGCGGGAAGGATTACCAGGATGGTTCCGGTTGAAACGCTTGTGAATGAAATCGACGACCCTGATTTTGTTAAAGCGGATTACTTTGATTTTGGGGCTGAAAGTTTTCACATGAGCTTTGGCACCGGATTGCGTATTGCAATGAACCAAAACTTTATAATTGCAGTTGATTGGGGTAAGGCAGCTGATAGGAGGGATGGTAAAAGTGGGCTGTATGTAGGATTAAATTATCTGTTTTAACCGGTTCTTATCACTCAGTATGTTGAAGCCTCCGGAATGTAAGATTTATTTTTGAAACGCCGCTGTCTCACCCCACAATATACAATTTTAACTATATTTGCCGGAAATGAATCGGGTATGAGTTTAAATATTATATGATGATAAACACGACGCTCCAAAAAACATGCATTGTACTTATGCTTGTGTCTGCTTTCTCTTTCCCACAGCAAATTTCAGCACAGGATGACATTGAGGATATGAATTTAACCGGCTGGCGCTTTGGTATTAATATGGGCATGTACCTTGCCAATAAAAATACAGCCCAGTTTTATAGCGGAGAACCCCAAAATGAAAACAGCATCCAGTGGGTATTGAATAACTATTACTGGTACCAGGAGATACTGCAGGAGTTGAACGGCAATGAAATTATTAAAAATCCCGGTGATGTTCCGCAGGACTGGATGGGGGAATACAATCAATGGCGTCAACAATACAATGTGGCACAGGGCGACACAAGCAAGTGGTGGATTTATTACCCGGAGGGCCTGAAATATGATGCAGCCATTTCACCTGGTTTTTATGCCAAATATAATTTCAACAACTCTACCGGAATTTTCATCCAGTCCAATTATGTAAAACTGAAAACCAGCGGCATTTTCCAGATGGTGATCGACTCGGTAACCTATACCAGCCAGCCGGCATACAGGCAAGGATACATGAGGGGGGTCGAGGAGCGGGTGAACATTGATATCGGCCTCAGTAAGTTTTATACGGTGGGTAAAATTACCAATCTCTATGTCGAAACCGGCTTCCATCTTAACAGCACACGTGTGTTGGAAAACAGAATTCAGATTGGAAGAAAGGAATACTCCATCATTAACCTTTACGGAAACCGTCAGTATGTCCCCAACTCCAATATGACAGCATACGACATTTATCAGGGGGGGGTCGGTTTTGGGATTTTCCTGGCCGGAGGTGTTAAATTTGTTTTCAACGAAACTGTGGCCATTGATTTAGGTACCCAGATGTACTGGAAAAAAGTGAAGTTGGAAGGATATAATAATTTCTATGGCGATTATTATTTTTATGTCAGGTTGATTTTTGACCTGTTTGGGGATTCGCAATAGATTTGATTTTCATATAAATGGACAATGCCATCAACATCATAGATAAGTACCTTGAACCGGGATCGAAGGTGCACAGCATACTGATAAAGCACTCCATGTCGGTAAGGAATCTTGCGCTGAAAATCGCTGAAAAAAATCCCCACCTGAACATTAACCTTCCCTTACTGGAGCAGGCGGCCATGTTGCATGATATCGGCATGATCAAAACCAATGCTCCCGATCTGGGTTGCTTCGGCAGATACCCATACATTTGCCATGGATACCTTGGCCGGGAGTTAATTGAAAAGGAAGGCCTGCATGATGTTGCACTTATTTGTGAACGGCATACGGGCGTAGGCATTTCTTTGAAGGAGATCATTGATAATAGCCTGCCACTACCGCATCGCGACATGCTGCCGGTTACCGTCGAAGAAAAGATACTCTGTTATGCCGATAAGTTTTTTTCCAAGTCGGGGAAGCATCTGAGCAATCCCAAAAAGCTAAAAAAAATTCACTCTGGTCTTCTAAAATTCGGCGAAGATAAGCCACGTATGTTTGACGATTTTATTGGCATGTTTGGGATTTATTATGTTTATCAGGAGTGACGATGGCTTTCATTAAATTTGACGCAGATTAGCGCGGATTAATTATGATAAGAGAGGAGTTAGTGCAGATGTGTAATGATTAATGTGACTCCGATGATGGTTCTCCCGATGGCACTGAAGATACGGATATCTCACAAAGAACCACAACCTTAGTGTTCCTGAGTGACCTCAGTGCCTGAGTGGTTAATTATGCCTTTTCACACTTTAAGTTCAAATATTCCAACCCCATAATCCAAAGCCGGTAGAGGAACCCCATATTGTTGTACTTCGCTAACGCTGGTCTGAACAGGATTTGTATCCCACAAAAGATCAGAGAATTCGAGTATTGAATTATCCGGAAACCCCATCTCAATAAATGCATGTTCCGGTATTTTTATTTTCAAAATGCTGCTTCCTTGGCCACTGAAATCCACAACAATGAGCAGTTTTTGGTCAGGTGTGTATCTTAGATAAGCAAAGATTTTGTTACGGTTCGGAAGCACATCATAGGTATTGACCCACATCAGGTCGTAAAATTTCCCTTCGGAAATGGCCGGTAGTTTCAGGCAGAGGTTCAGGAATTTTTTGTAAAAGCCGTGTACTTCCTTTTTCTCATCAGAGAGTTTTCCTCCATCAAATTTCCCACCATTCACCCATTTCTGTTGTTCTGGAATGGTGGTGTAATCGTAAATGCTTGTCCTGCCATCATCACCACTAAAACCTGTTGCGCCAATGGCCGGTTCGCCAATTTCCTGTCCCGAATAGATCAGCAACGGCCCCGTATTCATTGTAGCCGCGATCACCAGGGCAGGTATGCCGGCAAAAGCATCCCCGGCAAATTCTATTGAAGCCAGCCTCACCTCATCATGGTTTTCGAGGAAGCGCAGCATGTGCGCGTCCAACCCCTCCAGCATCCGCCAGCAATTGGAAAGCGATTGTGTTGAGCCATGGTTCCGCAGTATGTTTTTCAGTGAGTCGTACAATCCGACTTTATCATACAGAAAATCGAAACCACCGGTTTTAACATAATTGTGGTACTCCAATGGGTTGTATATTTCGGCAATGAAAATAATTTTGGGAAATTGTTCCCTAACTTTGGAAACAGTCCATTGCCAGAATTCAACCGGTACCATTTCAGCCATATCGCATCGGAATCCATCAACACCTTTCCCTGCCCAGAACAGCAGAATGTCGCGCATTTTGTGCCAGGTGTTGGGAACTGGATCAAAGTGACCTCTTTTTCCATCTTGATAATCTACCCCATAGTTAAGTTTAACGGTTTCGTACCAGTCGTTCCTGTCGGGTTTGGCTGCAAATTTATCGTTACCGGTTACTTTTGCCGGAAATTCAACGTATCCGGTGTCCGGCAGTTCTCCGCTGATTTCCTTCAGCCATTCGATGCCATCAGGAATTTCGAATGCCTGGCCGGGCAGGTAATAAAAGTTGTTGTATGGATGGAAAGCAATCTGTGGATTGTCACCTGTTCCGAAGTCCTTCACCCCATCAGGCTTCATATCCGATTTGTATTGCCTGAAAACATGGTTTGGTACAAAATCGATGATCACCTTCATGCCGTTCCGGTGGGTCCGGCCTACAAGGTCCTCGAATTCCTGCATCCTGTTATTCACATTTTCGGCCAGATCGGGGTCCACATCATAATAATCCTTTATGGCGTATGGTGAGCCGGCCCTTCCTTTGACGAGGGCAGGATAATCCGGGGTTATGCCAAAAACTTCATAATTGGTGAGTTTCGCATGTTCTATCACACCGGTGTACCAGATATGGGTGATGCCCAGGTCGCGTATTTCGGTAAGTGCCTTATCGCCAAAGTCGTTGAATTTGCCAACACCGTTTTCCTCAATGGTGCCATTGAAAATCAGGGTTGTGTTTTTGTTGCCGAAAAGTCGCGGGAGAACCTGATAGATGATGATTTTATTTTGCATAGTATTTTATTTATCTCCCGCGGATGGCGCAGAGTTTCGCAGAAATCCGCATTCAGCGTAGATCAGCGAAATCTGCGGGATATTTCTACTTCTCAAATATTTTTAATACAAATAGGAAAAATCCATGTCCCGCAGATAACGCAGAATTGCGCAGAAGTTCATTCTCAGCGGTAATCAGCGATATCAGCGGGATACTTTTTTTAGCGGTTGTAGATTTTTGTGATTATACGCAGCCACTCAGCTTTTTCATCTGCGAGCTGATCGGTCGTAAAACGCCATTGCCAGTTTCCCCCGGGGGTACCCGGTATATTCATCCTGCCTTCGCTTCCCAGATCAAGCAGGTCCTGCAAAGGGATGATGGCCATCTCAGCCACCGAGCTCCATGCCAGCCGGATCATTTTCTTTACAATATCATCCTCCGAAGCATCAGCATATTCAAGTACCCTGTCTTTGACATGATCTTCCAGTGACCTGAACCACCCCAACAGCGTATCATTGTCGTGGGTTCCAGTATAGACAATAAAATTCGGCGAATAGTTATGTGGCAAATACCCGCTGCCCTCATCGGAGTGGAATGCAAACTGTAGGATCTTCATGCCCGGAAATCCGAAATGATCGCGTAACGCTTCTACTTCAGGGGTGATGATGCCCAGGTCTTCAGCAATAATAGGCAGCATCCCAAGATCCTCCCTGATGGCATCGAAAAGTGCTTTGCCCGGTGCCTTGATCCATTCGCCGTTGATGGCTGTTTCTTCGCCATAAGGAACAGCCCAGTAAGCTTCAAATCCCCTGAAATGATCTATCCTTACATAATCATAAAGTTCCAGCGAAGCCTTCACCCGACCGATCCACCATTTAAAACCTTCCTTTTGCATATAATCCCAGTCGTACAGGGGGTTCCCCCAAAGTTGACCTGTCTCACTGAAATAATCAGGTGGTACACCGGCAACTTTCAAAGGCATGCGATTTTCATCAAACTGAAATACCCGGTGGTTATTCCAGACATCTGCACTGTCGTGGGCAACATACAAAGGAATATCACCAACTATTGAAATACCCCGCTCATTAGCATAGTTTCTTACTTTTTTCCATTGTTTGAAAAACAGGTACTGGCTGAATTTGTAAAAACCAATCCCCTTATCTGCATTTTTGATAAATTCGTTTATCGTATCGGGATCACGAAACCTGAAATCCTCGGTCCATTCCCACCAGGGTTGGCCGCCAAAATGATCCTTGATGGCTATAAAGGTTGCGTAATCATCGAGCCAGTGTTTGTTCGCCTCAACAAATTTAATAAATGCTTCTTGGGTTTCCTGCGGTTTGTCGATGAAATGCATGTAGGCTTTCCAGAGGATTTGTTTTTTGAAATCGATAACCCAACCATAATCAACATGATCTGTCGGGAAGTTATCATATCCCTGCAAATCCTGGGTAGAAAGAAGTCCGTCTTTAACCAGCAAATCAGGATCAACCAGGATGGGATTTCCGGCAAAAATTGAAAAGCACTGGTAGGGCGAATCACCATAACCGGTGTGCCCCATGGGCAGGACCTGCCAGAGTTTCTGCCCGGCTTTTTCAAGGAAATCAATAAATTCGATGGCTTGTCTGCCAAGTGAACCAATGCCGTATTTTCCCGGCAGGGATGTAGGATGCAGCAATATCCCGCTGCTTCTGCTTGAAGTCATGTATGAGCATTTTTAGTGAAACATTATCAAACTGCAAAGTAAAGCGTTTGGATTAAATAGGCATAAGTTTTTCTTTTTGAACCTTCAGACCAGCCTGCTTTAGCTCATAATACAAACATTCTTGATATGCAGATTCCAATAAACCTGGCCATAATTGTTTATGAACTTCAATGGCACACCCAATAATCATTTTTGATAATTCATTTTCGATCATAATAATTGTTTTTTCTTTGTGAAACTTTGTGTCTTCTTC
>JABMQA010001017.1 GCA_013203545.1 Bacteroidota bacterium | reverse complement strand
TTTCATGTTACCAATAAATTGGAAAAATGAAAACCGTAATAATTTAATTCTAAACTTTGGGTTAGCTGCATGACCAAATAGCTATGATGAAGATTGTGAGTTTTTCAGCAGACCCTATGTAAATAGGGAAGTTATCAGGCTGCATCAGAACAGACTACAATACCTCCCCCAACCCATACACATCCTCCACACCATCCACCAGCACACCCCCCATACCATATTGCAACGGCAACTCCAGGTCAACCTCGTAACGGTCGCCGATGCTTACCATTTCGTTAAGTGGCACATGATAATGGTCGGCAATAATCCTGAAAGGGACAATGGTGGGCTTCGATTCACCTGAAATATCCAAACCCACAACAATATCAAATAAGGAAAAAATACCCAACGCCTTCAGTGTCCTTTTACCGACTTCAGTAGAATTATTCGTGGCTGCTGCCAGGTGATATTTTTCTTTTAAACGTCGAAGTGCTGAAATCAGGGCATCGTCTTTTTTTAAAAACGCTTCAGGATTTAAAAGCTCCCGCCGCCATTCGGAACTGGTTTTTATCGAAATCCCCAACGTAAGGTAAACGTTTCCAATCGATAGATTTCTTCCATTATTTTTTTCAGCATATTCAGCCTTCGACTGTTTGATTTTTTCAGTGGCCTCATCATAACTCCAACCAAAATGATCCGCCAGCCGCTGTGTAAGCAACCTGATCTGTGACTCAAGATACGGATAGCTGGTGTACAAAGTCATATCAATATCAAAAACCAAAACCCTGATTTTATCCGGTAGCTGGTAAACGTTCATTTTTTACTGTCTCTGTCTTTTAAGCGGATATGGGTTTTGCCACTGATTTCACTGATTAGCACAGAAATTGGTTTATGGTAGCAATTAGCTAACAATTACAATTGTCTGTTTTTGTCTATGTTTCGACATACTTCAATCTCATATACTCCTGAAACCTGTGCCAATCCGCCAACTGGCGGACGGCAAAACCTGAAACCTGCAAACCTTCCAACCTGAAACATTATCCCCACTTTCTCACCTAATGCTTTTCAAAAATCAAAATTACACATCCCTGCCCGAGATCCCAAATTTCTCATCTTTCTCAAAATTGCCGATGGGTTCCACATGCACCATCACATCATACACGTTGCCAAGCTCCTTTTTAAACTTATTTTCGATGGTTTGGGCAATTTTATGGGCTTCCGCCACTTTAAGCTCAGGGTCCACCTCGATGTCGATACCAATTACATAAAGGTTGGCAAGTTTCCGCACCCGCAACCGGTGTGGGTTGGATGCCCCCTCCACCGTATCCACGATGTTGAAAATCTTTTTATAGATGCTTTGATCGCTGATGCCGTCCATCAACTCCACGTTGGTTTCCATAAAGATGTCGTATCCGCTTTTAAGGATCCAGATGCTGATGAGCAGGGCGAAAATCGGGTCGATAATGGGCATTTCAAAATAAATGGTGAAAAACAGGCCCACCAACACGGAAGCTGATAGAATCACATCGTTACTCATATTCCTTCCGTTGGCGATCAACATGGGGCTATCAAGCCTTCGCCCGGTTTTCAGCAGGTAAACCGAAAGGGCCAGTTTTGCAACGATCGAAATAATAATGGCAAAAATGGCTATGGTTTCCGGAATTTCGTTACCACCACCCTGGCTGATACGCCGGATGGTTGAAATGGCAAGCTGCGCCCCTGCAAAAAGGATTACAAACGACAATCCCTTGGCTGCCACGGTATCGGCTTTGCTGTAACCATAAGGGAATTTCCGGTTGGGTGGGTTGGCAATCACCCTGGCGGTAAAGAGTGTGATGAGTGAGGTAATGATATCACCTGCCGAATCGATCCCATCACCGATCACAGCCAGACTGCCTGCCAGAAGGCCAACTGTGATTTTCATAATTGCCAGTCCGGCATTGCTCCACACCGCAATCCACGATGCCCTGATGATCTTTTGTGTACGCTCCTTGTTGATCATTGCCGAATTATCGGTTTTTAAAGCGGTAAAAATAGGAAAGGTTTCTGAATTTTTCGTATTATTGTACTTCATATTCAATCCTAAAAAAATGCACCAAAGAATTACCCTCCTTCTTGTTCTGGCATTTATATGGTTCCATGCCCCGGCACAATCTGGCTGGGCCCGTAACACACCACTGCCACAGGAAAACCATATCAACGACATCACCAAAATTCCGGGTACAGGCAAAATTATCGCCGTATGCGACCAGGCCACAATTATGATCTCGGATGACAATGGCGAGTCCTGGCAAATCCTGTTAAACCCGGCTGGAATTCCAAATGACAGACCACTGGAAACCGTTTACTTTTATAACTCAACCATCGGTTTTATCGGGGGAAACTGCACCGTGTCGGGAGATCCGATCGACTATGTTTTAAAAACGACGGATGGCGGTGATTCATGGACAGTAAATTATAATATCCCTGGTAGCGATATCAACCAGATCAATGATATATACTTTGTCAATCCGGAAACCGGTTTTGCACTGGGTTACAACGGGAGATTATTCAAGACAGTTGATGGAGGAGAAAACTGGTTTATCCTTAAGTCGGGTGTCACTTTTTCACTTTATGCCATTGATTTCTGTAACGACTCAACTGGTTTTATTGTTGGAGGATCATATGAAAAAATATTGAAAACCAATAACTTTGGCAATACCTGGTCAGTAGTTGATTTTATCTCACCCATCACAACAGGCAGTCTAAGGAAAGTTCAGTTTGTAAGTCCAACTATCGGATATGTAGTGATGAATTATGGTGACATCCTTAAAACAAACAGTGCAGGCAATAACTGGGGAATTATCTTTGCCCACGATGATATCAATGCCAGAACGATTGATTTTATTGATGAAAATAATGGGGTGGCTGCAGGTTATCAAAGTGGATTGAATAGTTGTGTCGTTTCAACAATTGACGGTGGAATAAATTGGTCCGTATTCACCTTGCCAGAATTTCAAATGGAGAACTACTCGGTTTGTTGTATGGAAACGGATCAGTCTCTTTTTGGTGGGCTTAATGGTACAATTTATAAATCTGCTAATTCCGGTAATACGTGGAATCCGAAATTCGATCGAACGTTTTGGGGAGATATCTTTCAGGTTCAATACCTGGGTGACAACACCATCTTTTGCCTTGCCGTTGATTGCCGGAATTATCTTATGCCAAATTCCTGTCTATATAAATCGACTGACGGAGGCGAATCCTATACACTCATTGCAACCATTGAAGTGGTAGATAATGGTTATCAATCTCCTGCCGCTTTCTGCTTTCCTGATGAAGATGTCGGATATCTCACTTATTATCATCACGACAATTTACTGACCATCCTAAAAACCGAGGACGGTGGCATGACCTGGACAGAAACCGAATCAGGAAATCTTGATTACAAGCCTTATGCCATGGCTTTCACCGATATACAAACCGGCCTGATCTCCGGCGACGGATTTATCCTGAAAACCACCGACGGAGGCCTCTCCTGGCAGGAAGTATTTCACGATTTCTACACCTATTACATGATGGACATCCAATATGTTTCAGATAGTTATATTCTCGTTACCAGTGCTTCGTACTGGTCATCATGGGTATCTGAACTGCTTATCAGCCACGACGGCGGATCCTCATGGGAAACATTTACCCTCGGTAATTATGGGATTATCGTCGATATTGAGGTCATTAACGGCAACATTTTTCTTGCCGGGAGCGGCAGTACCATCCTGAAGTCTCCCGATGCAGGAACCACATGGCAATTTACACAGGTGATGACATTAAATGACATCGAATTTCACGCCATTCATTTCCCAACGGAAGATATTGGTTATGCAGTTGGAACAGGCCCTGACGAGACGATGGTAAAGACAACCAACGGCGGAATGACCTGGTACCCCATCAGCAGTGGCATCACATCGGGAATGAATACCGTGCATTTTGAAAATGAACAAACCGGATGGGTATATGGGGATAATGGCGTGGTTTTACAAACAGTAACAGGCGGAACAACAGCAATGGAGGAATATTGGCCGGAAAAGGAAACAACAAATATTTCTGTTTATCCGAACCCGTTCACTGAATCTTTTTCAGTTCAATACCAACTTCCTGAGAGTGCAAAAAGCGGTGTGATTGAAATATTCAGTCAGAATGGTAAACGGATCATGAGCCATCCATTGAAAAAACCAATGGGGAATTTTATGCTCTCAGGCGAAAATCTATCAACAGGTATTTACCTTATTTTTCTTAAAACTGGCACAGATATTAAAGGCAACCAAAAGATTATCAAATTACCTTAAATCCTAAATGATGCAAAAACATATATTTTTAAAAGCAATTGCACTTGTTTGGATTTTTTTCCAAATACTCTCTGGAAATGCACAGCAATTCAAATCTTTTTCTGAAGTGGACATAATTTTTGAAGCTGGTGAGCATGTTATCGATGTGAAGGCCATCGATCTGAATAGTGATGGTGCTGATGAAATAGTTATTAATACATCATGGAGTAATTTTTATGCATACAGGTGGTATGGTGATCATTTCGAAGAAATTTGGTCATTTCATCAGGGATTTGCATACAATGCCTATGGGATGCAGGCGGCCGATTTCGATAATGATGGCAGAACTGACCTGCTGGTATCATGGAACGGATGGGGAACGCCAGGGAGGTATTTGTCTTTCTTTAAAAACTTTGGGGATATTTTCGTTGACCAGGGTTATCTGATTCAGTATTGCCCCGATCAGCCTTTTTGTGCCCATGATTTAGATGGAGATTCATTTACCGACCTTGCCACCGGGAGTGTATATTCCAACAGCGGATATTCCATCCAGCTATACAAACAGGATTCGCTGAATCAAACAGTTCAATATATGGGTCTGCTTCCAAAAGCATCCAACGGAAGCAATTTTGTAAAACCCTTAAATATTGATGACGATGGGAAAATGGATATTCTTGGTGCTGAATTATACTCAGGAATACTTTATGCATATAAAAACAAGGGTGGTTTTAATTTTGAGCAAACCTTCTCGTACCAGTTTTCAAATCGCATTTATACCATCGAATCAGCTGAGTTTACAGGGAATGGTTTGCAGGATTTTGTTGCTGGCGAATATGAATCCAGACTTCAGTTTTTTAACAATGAAGGCAACGGGAATTTCAGCCCCATATTCTGGAGTTCCGCTGAAGGAAAATGGAGTGATACCAAAGCAGCCGATATAAATAGTGATGGCCTGGTCGACCTGATTGCGCAAACCTATGAAGGCAATATTTATCTGTATAAAAACCTGGGTGACTTCAACTTTGAGGAGATGATTTATCCCAACAACGATACCGTTTGTTACAAATTGGTTTCTGGTGATTTTGACGGGAATGGGAACGTGGATCTTGTTTACGGTGTGAATCCGGCTCATGTCGTTTTCGATGTAATGGATTTTTTTATCCCGGTTTCGGTTTATGAAGAAATGATTGGCAAAAGTGAAGGGTTGGCCATTTCTCAGAATTTTCCAAATCCTTATATTGATTTCACAATAATTGAGGTTGAAATGAATCACAACAAAACCGGAGAGATTACTATTTTCGATCAAACCGGAAAAATACTATTCAACTATCCTGTATTTCCTAACATGATCAGCATCAAAATCCAGGGGGAGACTTTAAAACAGGGCATCTATTTTTACCGGCTCAAAACAGACAATGGGGAAAGCGTGACAAAAAAGATGATAAAACTTTGACCAGCATCCTTACAGGTCGCCCATCAATTTACCCTGGCAGTCACATAAGCATTAAATTCCGCACCGTTAATTGACCATACACTCCTTTCCCAAGCTGATGGCAAGCCAGGGATATTATCGTATACCCTCCGTAACTTAAGCATTCCAATAATCCATTATCTTTGCTATCGTTTTAAAATCATCTCTGATTCCGGAAAATGAAAAAGATTTTCTTTATCGTGTTATTACTGGTCAGCCTTTCTTGTTCCAGATATCAGCCCTACGTTAATCCTGAGATGACCGGATGGGGGGCTGAGAATTTACCGCCTGAGAATGAACTGGTAAAAACGCTTCTCTTCACCGGCGAATTCAAATCCCCAGATCCTGAAAGCTCCAACCTGAAATTGTTGAACACACTTTTGGAAAAATACGGCAAGCAATCAGCAACCGTGCTGCTCGGTAACCTGGTTTACCCTTCAGGGTTGCCCGATATAGAGGATAAGAAATTTAGCACCAAAGCCGGTGAGCTGGAAAAAACACTGGACATTTTCAAAGATTACAAGGGTCGGCTTGTTTTCCTACCCGGCAACCGCGACTGGAAAAACGGCGAAAGGGGCGGCCCTGAACGGGTGAGGCACCTTGAGGAATTTGTTGAAGCCTACCTGGATCAAGGCAATGTTTTTCTGCCTAACGAGTCCTGCTCGGGCATTGTTGAAATCGACCTTACTAAAAATGTGGTGATGATCATTTTCGACAGCCAGTGGTGGCTTCAAAACGAAAGCAAATATGCGGGCAGTGTGGATTGTGATTACGACGACCTGGAAACGGAAGAGGACTACCGCCGGCAGATATTGATGTCGATTAAGGATGTGATTGAGAGGAACAAAAACAAGCAAATTATTTTTGCGGCACATCACCCTTTATACAGTTCCGGCCGGCATGGTGGCCATTTTCCGGTGGAAGAAAACCTCTTCCCGTTGCTGGCTGTGAATCCCTATCTGTGGGTGCCGCTCCCCGGTTTTTTATATACGGGTTACCGGAAATTTCTTGGTGAAATCCAGGATCTGGCACACCCGGAATACAAATACCTTCGTGAATCCCTGGCTGATATCTTTAAAAACTATCCCGATCTGATCTACATTTCGGC
>JABMQA010001016.1 GCA_013203545.1 Bacteroidota bacterium | reverse complement strand
TACTTTATAAAAGCCGGGAGTAGCAGTGGTATAGGTGTTTTCAGTTCCTAAGCAATCATAAGTATTTGAATAAGCAACCAGATTATGCCATGCATTTTTATTGTAAAAACAGTGCAAAACACCTGTATTATCTGTTGCCAGGTCATAGGTATATATCCAGTTTTCCTGAACATCTGAAGGCAGGCTTTTTTCTCCAATGTAATCCCATTCACCACCCTCAAATGACATTACTTTTATAGCATAAGAACCTCGAAAAGCAACATAAGGTACACTGTTACTAATTGTTAGTTTGGGAGGGGGATAAGTGCCCTCATTGCTAATATATGGAGAAAATCTCCTATCCCCAACTGTCAGCCAGTTGCCATTCTCGAATTTCATCACATTCATCTTACTGTTGGAATTTTCATCATAATCCATAAGGGCAACATAGGGATTCCCGTTGCTATCAAATTCAAGATCAAGGGATTTTATTTTCACATCAAAAAAACCTTTGTCTCCGATCACCTCCCAGGTATTGCCATTGAATTTATAGAGTGATGGACCGCTGTTTGTCGCAGAGCCATCCTGCATACCAACATATATTTCATTGGAATATGTCTCTACATCCAAATACGTAGCAGAAGCTTCTGAGAATCCAGTACCTCCCAAACTTTCCCAGTTTGTACCATTAAATTGTTTTACCGTTGCCCGGTTAAATATTGATAAATCCCTGTAAGCAACCACCACTTTGTTGTCAGCAATGGTCATTGATGGGTAGGCAGCCTTCCCATCAGAAAAACCATCAGGTCCCAGCAAAACCCAGTCTGTTCCATTGAATTTTCTCACGCATGGTTTTTCAGATGGGTTGAGATACATTACATAAAGGGTATCGTTCTCCCCGATTTCCAAATCAACCGTGCTTTCTGAATATGGACTTGTAAAATCAGCATTACCAACAAAATCCCAGACTTCATTTTCATACTTCATTACTGAGATACCCAAAGCTTGAGTAGTGTAATTATAGGTATTAAATGCGAGCACAGGATTGTTATTGCTGCCAAATTTCAGATCCGAGCTATTACCAAAACCTTGATGATAGTCTTCGAGACCTACATGTTTCCATTCGTTAAAAGTTCCCCAGCAGTAGGTTTCGTTGGGTGATGAGGGATACGTTAGGGTTACCTCATCTCCGGAACCTAAACATATGATGTCGGTGGTTGCCGGTGAGATCGAATCAGTTTGCATACATACACCCGTACCGATAAGAGTAAAGGTTTGTATTCCTGTATAATTGGGATCGTTGCTGTATATGGTTAAGGTCGCCTTACGTTTGCCGGATGCTGTTGGGGTAAAAGCTATCCTCAGATTGGAAATGAAATCAGGATTATTTGCGAGAGAATCAGCCATATCAGCTTGTGACATGGTATAATATTGTAATGCTTTGATGCTCAGATTATCGGGTGTAACTGAATAATCGTCCTTTGCCGAACCTGAGAAAACAAGTGAATCAAAGGACAATGGATTGCCATAGCCGTAGTTAAAAACAACAATTGTATCATAATTTGATTCGTTGATGGTTGTCTCATTAAACTCAATTGGAATGCTCGGATGAGAACCCCAAAGATACAAATAGGGTCTTGACATAGACCTCCCCACCACCTCAAAAGTAAATATAGGATTGGTGGTATCGTTTGATGGAATCTGAAGCTCAACAGCCTGATATCCATCATTTGCATTTCCGGTAAAAACAATGTTAAAACTATCCACGGCAAAAGGCGCTATGCTCTGGGGGAAGCCCTGAAAGGAAAAGTATTGGGCAAAGGTTCCAGTAAATGATGGCGTGCCTAAGGTAAGTGTATTGCCACCTGAATTGCTGATTACAAATTTTGCACTGATAATACTTACATCTAATGCGGCATCACCAAGCCACTCCCAGGTGTTACTTCCGTTATTAAGGGTATCATATTTCGAACCATCCAGGATACCTACAACACCATTTACAGTATGCAATCGTACGGATATCGTAGGATTTGCCGGTATGGTATAGGTATAGAGCTCATCGCCGGAAGCTGGTTGATAGGCATGAAAAAACAGGTTGTCGCCATCGGCATGCAAGTCGTGGAAATTACTTAAGGTATCCGTTCCGGGTACTTCTACCATGGTTTCAATATCGCCACTAAAACTATAGAAAGTGGTAACGCCATAACTTACGACGCCTGGTGTTTTCAGTAAAAACACTTTATTATCAAATTTTTCAATATCCTCTACACCATCCAGGATTTCGACTGTACCACTTATGGTGCCATCGGATTGAAAGAGATCAGTATTTTTTCTATAATAGATCATATCATCTATTTTGAAAAAATCATAGTATAGGTAGTATTCACTGTAGGAATCGCTGTTTAATTGTACGGTACCGGCTTCTGTGCCGTCAGTGATCCAAATACCGCTATTCGCACCCGTTTTACATTGGAAGGCAACCAGATTGTCAAACGAATGGAAACTAATACATTCCCCTCCCATGGC
>JABMQA010001015.1 GCA_013203545.1 Bacteroidota bacterium | reverse complement strand
GTTTAATATCTATGGCAAAAAAGAGCCATACAGCCAGGTATTTGATGCAGGTTTTCTAATTGGCCTGGTTTCGTTAATGCACTTCCCTTCCTTGTTTTTTATTCTTTTTTTATGGATGTGTTTCATCATCTATCAAATCTTTTACTGGCGTGAATGGGCTATTTCTTTCATCGGGCTGATAACTCCCTACCTTATTTCCAGGGCCGTTTTGTTCCTGTATGATAAATTAATCCTGGATACTGATAATTTCATACGGCCTTTTGTTGAACTACAACCATTGGTATTTAAATCCACACCCTATGTATATATTATCTGGGGATTGTTCACCCTCCTGTTCCTTATCTCCTTCCGACCATTTATACGAGGTCTCACCGAACGAACCATAGATGTTAGAAGAAAATACAAAATCGTGATCATGTTTTTCCTGATGACATTGCTCACCGTAACCTATTCAGGTGGTGGCGTTAAATTACATATAACGCTGGCAGCAATTCCGGTTTCGGCATTTATGACATCCTACATATCGAAAACCAAAGCATTGTTTTTATCTGAGGTTATCATTACACTGATCCTGATTGTTATTTTTGCCGGTAAACTGATAAATCTTTAATTGAGATGCTTAAAATTTCCTTTTCCGGTAAATGGATTGAAGCAGGATGCGATGAAGCAGGCCGGGGTTGCCTTGCAGGCCCTGTGTTTGCAGCCGCCGTAATCCTTCCGGGAGATTTTAAAAATGAGCTGGTCAGGGATTCGAAAAAACTAAAAACAAAAGATAGGAACCTGCTGAGGAAAATAATCGAAACAGAGGCGCTTGCATGGGCAGTTGCCAGTGTGGATAATGAACTCATCGACCAGATCAACATACTGAATGCCTCCTTCCTGGCAATGCACCTGGCACTGGATCAGTTAGCCGAACGACCCGAATTAATTCTTGTTGATGGAAACCGTTTCAACGTCTATAAAATAATTCCCCATCAGTGTATTATTAAAGGTGATGATAAATATTTATCCATTGCTGCAGCATCCATCCTGGCAAAAACCCACCGGGACGGATTTATGGAAAAACAGCATGAAATTTATCCGGTTTACCGCTGGAACCAGAACAAAGGCTACCCAACCGCCTTCCACCGCAAAGCGATAAAAGAATTTGGGATAACCCCGATACACCGGAAATCATTTAATATGAACGAACAGTTGAAGTTGGAGTTTTAGCCTGAATAACTCCTCTCGCAATAAATATTACGCTCTGGAGCTTTATTTAATTTTATAACTTGCAGACTAACAAATATTTTGCTGCTCTGCAGCTAAACAAGAGCGGCAGAGCCACGCAAATATTTGTAGAAGTAATGGATTTGTCGTACACCCAATAACTATACCTTCTTTTCGTTCGGTCAAATGTATTATTTTCGCAAACTGTAATAGAATGTATTTAAGTGACTATTAACAAACCAATCAAAAAAGAAAATTATAAATCTATTTCAAACAACTTCTTAATATGTTCACACTTTTAATAAAAGAAGTTAACGGGTTTCTTACATCACTCATCGGATATGTGGTGTTGATCGTATTTCTGTTGACGAACGGACTGTTTCTCTGGGTGTTTGCTTCCGATTTCAATATCCTCGATTATGGCTATGCCGGACTTGACGGATTGTTTATGATCGCACCTTTTGTATTCCTGTTTTTAATACCCGCCATAACAATGCGATCGTTTGCCGATGAAAAAAAGACAGGTACGATTGAAATGCTGCTCACAAAACCCTTAACGGATATTCAAATTATTCTTTCGAAATATTTTGCCGGGTTGCTGCTTGTGATTTTCTCACTCTTGCCCACTCTCATTTACCTCTATTCGGTTTATCAGTTAGGCTTCCCAAAAGGAAATATCGACATGGGAGGCTTTTGGGGATCATATATTGGCCTGCTTTTTCTTGGCGCCTCATTTGTTGCGATCGGGATTTTTGCCTCATCCATAACCAACAATTCCATCATTTCATTTATCGTGGCTGTATTCCTGAGTTTATTTGTGTACATAGGATTCGATTTCATTTACGCACTGGATATGTTTGGGCCGGTTGACCTGTTTGTAAAATCCCTTGGAATCAATGCCCATTACCTGTCGATCAGTCGTGGTGTTATCGACACCAGGGATGTGGTATATTTTCTCAGCCTGATCACATTATTTATTTTACTTACAAAGCTTTCACTCGAAAGCAGGAAATGGTGATTAATTTTCTCTGAAGATGATAAACAAACGAAAAAACATAAAAAACAGCAATCTTCTGGCGCTTGGCCTGGGAATCATTTTAATCATTCTGGTGAATGTGATCAGTTCCTACATTTTTACAAGGCTGGACCTGACTGCTGAAAAGAGATATTCGCTATCGGAAGCCACCAGGGATATGCTCGACGATCTTGACGACCTGGTGTATTTCAGGGTTTATCTTGATGGTGAATTTCCAGCAGGGTTCAAGAGGCTCGCACGGGAAACCAGGGAGATGCTTGATGAGTTCAGGGCCCATAATCCCAATATTGAATATGAATTTATCAACCCTTCTGCTCCATCCGGTGAGCAGGAGCGTCAACGTGTATTTACCCAGCTTGTCGAAAAAGGCTTAAGCCCAACCGATTTGCAGGTTAAAACCAGGGAGGGCACTTCCAAACGAATCATATTCCCGGGTGCCATCGCTTCATTTCATGGCAGGGAAACGCCCATCCAGTTGTTGATTTCACAACAAACAGCCCCTCCTGAGGAAATCCTTAATAACTCCATCCAGAATATTGAATTTTCACTGGCTGACGCCATTCGGAGATTAACTACCAGCTACAAACCTAAAATTGCATTTATCCAGGGGCATGGTGAACTGGACAAAAACGAAACCCTGGATGCTACAGCAGCACTTCAACAATATTATATCGTTGAAAGGGTAACTATAGGCGGGCAATTGAACAGTCTGACCGAACGCCAGGAATCCAACGATGAAGTTACCGCCATCAGAAATAAATTTGCTGCCATCATCATTGCAAAGCCTGATTCGGCATTCACTGAAAAGGATAAGTTTATTATCGACCAGTATATTATGCGCGGAGGATCGGTTTTATGGCTGGTTGAACCGGTTATTGCAAGTATGGACAGCCTCCAGGTAAGTTCGGAGACAATGGGTCTGGGCATCGACCTCGGCCTGAACGATATGTTCTTTAAATATGGTTTCAGGCTGAACTGGGATCTTGTGATGGATTTGAATGCCCTATCCATTCCGGTAAATGTTGGACAAATGGGCGGACAACCCCAGTTCGAGTTTTTCCCATGGTACTTTTTCCCGATTCTTACGCCATTGTCCAATAACCCGATTGTAAAAAACCTGAATGCCATCAAAACGGATTTCATCAGCAGTATTGATTTTGTTAATTCTTCCATCAACATCGACAAAACTGTTTTATTAACTTCATCCAACCATTCGCGGACGGTAAACACGCCTGTGCTGATCAGTCTTGAAATCCTGGGTCAAAATCCGGATGAACGGCTTTATAATAAGGAGTACATTCCGGTTGCAGCCCTGGTGGAAGGTACTTTTGAATCGTTGTTTAACAACCGCGTACCGCCGGAAATAGCTGAAAGCAAGGAAATCGGATTTATTGGTGAGAGTAAGAAAACAAAAATGATCGTTATTGCCGATGGTGATGTCATTAAAAATCAAATGCACCTATCGCAGGGCAACTATTATCCGTTACCTTTGGGATACGACAAGTATACAGGTCAGCAATTCGGGAACAAAGAGCTAATACTAAATGCCTTAAATTATTTAACTGATGATTCGGGATTAATTTCTGTCAGGGCGAGGGAATTAAAGCTAAGGTTGCTCGACCGTAACCGGATCGAAAATGAGCGGATATACTGGCAGGTCTTCAATACCATAATTCCTGTTTTAATAGTAATCATTTTTGGAATTATACTGGGTGTGATGAGAAGGCGAAAATATGCCAGGTAATCTGCAGGATTTTTTAACACATCTTATCCAAACATTATGAGCAAACAAAAGAAAAAAAGCAGAAAGCCCCACCACGCTGATCATCAGGACATGATCCCGAAAAGATCAATGCCTTCCTGGTTTTACTGGATCCCGTTTGTGTTTGCCCTTATCCTATATGGCAACACCATTCCCAATGAATTCACCCTTGATGATCTGCCCCAGATAGTGAATAACAAATTTGTACAGGAGGGATTTGAAGGGATACCCAAATTAATTGCAACCAATTACTGGAGTGGCTCCGGTCAAAATCTCGGATATTACAGGCCGCTTTCACACATCACATTTGCACTCGAAAAAGAGCTTTACAAC
>JABMQA010001014.1 GCA_013203545.1 Bacteroidota bacterium | reverse complement strand
TGGAAAATGCAAATGGCCCAAAAGATATTATTGATGCAGAAAAAAAGGCAATTAAACAAGCCGCAATAAATGAGGGAATAATAATTGAATAAAAACACTTGCTAACTAGACGGCCATACCCCATGCAGGGGAAACGTTAAAAATGAAACAATGAACATAAAATCAACATACTATGGCATTACAAGTGAATGCAATAAAATCCCGCACAGGGTATCACACAGCCATTAAAATTCAATGTAGCAAATGATCATTTTTTTTGATATCGAAAACAACGCTAATTTGTTAAACTATGAAAATGGATAAATCCTTTTTTGATTTTGTAAGCGATGTAAAAAAGCAAATTAAGCAGGCTCAGTATCGTGCTTTACAAAAGGTAAACAAGGAGCAATATAAAGACAGCAAGCTAATTCTGCCACCATTGGTGGCAGAAATTCCATGGACACATAACATAATCATTATCGAAAAATGCAAAGATCTGAACTTAAAAACGAAAATAGATGAAACAAAATCTTTTAATCTTAGCAATCTTAATAACCTCAATGGGCGTACTGAATGCTGAGGTCATCGAGAAAACCTACCATTTTTCCAATCCTGAAATCAGCGTGGTAGATGGGTATCAAACCATTGGTTTTGAAAAAACATTGCAGACAGGGATTGCAGGCAAACCAATACTTCCCTATGCGTCGGTTTCATTGCTCCTTCCTCCGGGGGAAATTGCCACCGGTATTGAAATTATCCCGGGAAAAGAAGTGTTCCTGGATGGTATGTACCAGCTTTATCCAAAGCAATATGTGCAACCCCTTTCAAAAGGAGCCTCTGGTATATTTGCAAAAGATGAGGGAATTTACAGTCAGGATGCCCCCTACCCCGCTAAAATTCATGGTGAATTTTCAACTGAATTTATGAATGGTTTTTCTGTTGCATTCACTTCATTTACACCTGTCAGGTACAACCCGGCTACCGGACAGCTTTCGTATTACGAAAATGTTACTGTTAAAGTAATCAGCAATGCCGGTCAAAGGGGCGCTACTGCGCTGCAAAATCTTAATACCACCGAACCAATTGTAAACAGGCTAAATGGAATTATCCAGAATCCGGAGTTGGTAGCAACTTACCCGAATCATCTTCAGCGCAGTGATGATTATCATTTACTGTTCATCACGCCGCAGCAATTCGAAGATGATTTTCAACAACTGGTTGATTTTTACCTGCCCCGTGGTATCAAAGCAGAAATAGCCACCACTGAGGATATTTATCTGAATATGACAGGACAGGACAACCAGGATAAGATCAGGAATTTCATTATCCAGGAATACCAGAACCACGGAATACAACATGTAACACTTGGCGGAGACATCGAACACGTTCCGTATCGTGGTTTTTATTGTACGGTTCAATCTTCATCGTTATATGAAGACGACAACATTCCTTCAGATCTTTACTATTCAGCACTGGATGGCACATGGAACGACAACGGCAACAACCTGTGGGGAGAGATCGGTGAAGATGATTTGTTGCCGGAGGTGGGCGTTGCAAGATTTTCGTTCAGCTCACAGGCCGACCTGGATGCCATGTTGAACAAAACAATCAGTTACCAGGAAAGTCCGGTTATCGGGAAACTTCGTGATCCGTTAATGTTGGGCGAGCACCTTTACAGCACTCCACTCACCTGGGGCGCCGATTTCCTCGATTTGCTTATAGGCTTTCACGATGACAATGGTTACGAAACAACCGGAATACCAGAAGATCATGACATCGAAACCATGTACGACCGTGACCAAAGCTGGGATAAAGCGCAATTGATGGCAACACTCAACTACGGGGGAAACTCTTTTATTCATCACAGCGGCCATTCCAATACAACTTACGCCATGAGAATGAACAACAGCGACATCACCAATTCAAACTTTCAGAACCTGAACGGAACAACAGAGAATTACACCCTTGTGTATTCGCACGGATGCATTTGTGGTGCCTTCGATGCCAGCGACTGCATTGCCGAAAAGATGATCAACATCGACAATTTTGCTGTGGCGGTGGTAATGAACTCAAGATACGGTTGGTTTAATGAAGGACAAACAGAGGGTCCGTCTGCACACCTCCACCGTGAATTTGCAGATGCATTGTATTACCAGAAAGAAAACCATATCGGAATGGCACATACCATATCGAGGATTGAGACTGCACCATGGGTAAATGCCCCCGGACAATGGGAAGAGGGTGCACTGCGCTGGTGTTTCTACGATTGCACGGTATTTGGCGATGCAGCGCTGAGTATATGGACAGACGAGCCCACATCAATTACTGCCCAATATGAGAATCCGATTCAGGCCGGAGCATCCTCCCTTTCCATTGCTGTGGTTGTGGATGTTGGAAATATCGAAAATTTAAATTGTGTATTTATCAAAGATGAGATTGTTTATGGTACGGCTCAAACCGATGCCGATGGGATTGCAGAAATTATTTTCGATGAACCTTTATCAGGTGAAGGTGAAGCTACCATTTATATTTCCGGATACAACTGTCAGTTGAATGAATTTCCGGTCACAATCATATCTGCGCCAAACCAACATTTTTCAACGGTTTGGACCACACCATTTAATCCGATGACTTTTTATATCCTGGAAGCTGTAATAGATGCAACCAACATGCAGCCTGGTGATGAGATCGGATTGTTTGACATTGACCCCAACAATGGTGAAGAAATATGTGTTGGTGCAGGGATACTTACTGAAGAGCTAGGCGGAGGGGTATTTCTCGAAATCATAGCTTCCATGGATGATGGCTCAATTCCAGACCATGCCAACGGATTTACTTCCGGCAACAACATCATTTATAAATTGTGGAATGAAGCATCCGGTGAAATCGGAACTGTGCAGGTAAATTATCCCTATCCCGGCTATGATGAAGTTTACACTTCGCAGGGTACGGCATTTGCAGAATTGTTCGGGTTTACATCAGTTACACAAACCATTTTGCTGCAAACGGGGTGGAACCTGATGTCGTTCAGTGTTGAACCCGATGACCGGGACTTGCTGGGCATTGTTCAGCCACTGATTGATTTGGAGACACTTTACAAAGTCCTGGATGAAAATGGAGGCAGTATTTTCCACCTTCCCTTCCCACCCCCCAACGGACAATGGTCCAACACCATCGGCGATATGCAAAACACCGAGGGGTACTATATTAAAGTAACTGCTGATGCTGAACTGACGCTCGAAGGTTATCCGGTTGATACGCCAATGGAAATCGAACTCACCGAAGGTTGGAATATTATCGGTTATCCATGTAGTGAACCACAAAATGCATTGGATGCAGTCCAGCAACTAATTGATGCCGATGTATTGTATAAAGTGATCGATGAAGAAGGCGGTACCATTTTCCACCTCCCATTCCCACCCCCCAGCGGGCAATGGTCGAATACCATCGGGAATTTTGAAAGCGGTGAAGGGTATTACATTAAAGTGAATGAAAATGCAACATTAACCCTTTCAGAACCTGCCGAAAATATATCCCGACTTGCCAAAAGTCATAAACACCCGGGGCGGGGATATTTTAATCCCATCTGGGAGAACAATCCATTTATGCCCATGCATATTATTATCCAACCGGTTGACTTATTGATACCCGG
>JABMQA010000012.1 GCA_013203545.1 Bacteroidota bacterium | reverse complement strand
CTCCAGAAGAACGAAAAGAATATCAAAAATATTAAATTCCTTTGCAATCGAACTAACAGGAAAGCTTGGTAGTATCATGTCTAAGCAATTATTTATTACTGTTAGCAGCTCAACTATTACAAGGATAGCACACAGTCAACAACTACCTGAGATAACACAACCTAAAGTGCTTGGTGTTGATGATTGGGCATACAGAAAAGGAATTAGTTATGGAACAATACTAATTGATATGGAAACATCCAAACCCATTGAAATATTACCATCAAGAGAGGGCAAGGATTTAAAGAAGTGGTTACTGAAGTATAATGATGTGAAAATTGTTACTCGTGATCGGTCTAGTTCGTACTCTTCTGCTATAGATGAAGCTTGTCCTGATGCAGTTCAAATTGCTGATCGGTTTCATTTAATAATGAATCTATCGGATGCTTTAGATACGTATTTCAAGAGTATCAATCCAAAAATCAGAGCGATAATCAAAGACAAAACCAATGAATTCTTAAAAATACCGGAACAAGAAACTGTAAGTGATGAAAAAGCAAAAGACTCTCAGTCATTTCCTGTAACTCAGGAGGTTGCTGCTAATAAAGTTGATCAAAGGCTGGATACATTCAATAAGGTCAAGGAGCTTCAGGCTAAGAGAGTTTCCATACTAAAGATTTCAAGAGATTTAAGTATGAGTCGTAATACCGTTCGATCTTATTTTATACAGGAATCATTGTCTCCTAAAACGCACCCGAAAACTACGAACATCGAGTTATTTACCAGTCACATTGTGGCCAGCCAGGCTAAATGTCAATGGGTATAAGATAAGTGACATAATCAAAGAGATTAATGATTTGGGATTTAGGGGTAGTAAAACACAAGCGTATTATAACATAAATATGATCAAGGAGAATTATAAAATACACACTTCAGGATTCTCACAAATCCAGCAAACAAGGATACCATATGTAAAACCATTAAGCTCCAGAAAATTGGCTAAGTACATTAGTGCTTGCTTAACAGATATTGCAGATCCCCATGAACGATATTACATGCAAACACTATTAGACGACATCACTGAACTTCGAATCGTCCGGAAACTGGTCCAGATATTTAAAACCATGGTGGAAAGGGGATGTGGTAATATTAGAAAATGGATCGACTTTGTTAAACGCTCAAAATACAAATTATCAGGCTTGAGAACTTTTGCTAAAGGCCTATTAAGAGATATTGAGGCTGTCGAAAACGGGATCAACATGCGTTGGAGTAATGGAGCTGTAGAGGGCCATGTTAATAGAATCAAGAGTAAAAAACGGCAGATGTATGGTAGAGCTAGCTTTGATTTATTGCGTAAGAAGGTGATATTATCTCAAACTGGTTAATGCTTCCCCAAAATTGACGAAGAACCACTATACTCCGAAATACTCATCAAGCGACCAACCTGAAAATTCTGCTAAATCTCCATGATATCTCGAATAATAAAAACCAAGATCTGCAAAAATAAATGGACGTACTCTTGATCGAAGAATTTCTTTTTCAATTCCGAAGTATAATTTATGACGATTGAATATGCCATCTTCTGATCGATCGTAGTCAGCTACTTCTGTTATTTCTGACAATACATATCGGAGATGATATTTGAAGTAATCGTAGCCAATTCTAAATTTAATTTTGTTTTTGTGAAATTTAATAAGCCCTCCATTAAAATAGTGAGGAACAAATTTGTCAACATAGTTCCTTTTTGGTGCGATAAGATTTCCCTGGTATGTGAATATATTTAAACCAATCTCAAATTTCTGATTTGGATAATTGCCATCTTGGCCAAAAGACAAAGACGTATAAAGCCCAATAAATGATATCAGTAAAAGGCTTTGTTTTATTTTCATTTCGTAATCTTTAACAGCTTGCAGCCAACGGTTTGCCAATATGAGTAGGCTGGGATTTCCAAGCCACTTACTTATCAAACCGCTAAAAATTTTATTAAATGTACAAACTTTAAAATTACCTCTGACCCCCAGCTTAATTATATTGGCTGTTAGGCGCTGGGTGTTATTGAATATCAGTCATTTATCTATATTTATATTATATTATCAATTGTTTGATTATCGGAGTCGGTTGTCCATCGTGTGTTTGGGCGGGATGCGTTTGAAGGCTCTTGCAGCAAACTTTGCTTGTGTGATTGCCTGTGGGGTTTGTCGCATGTGCCTGAAAACAGAAGGGTGTAAATACCGGGTGAAAATTGCACAGGTCCACCGGTTGAAAACTGCACAGCTGAGTGATGTAAAAGTATCCTTTCCTTTGACGTACGCAAACTCTTTTTTACCGGGGAAGGAAGGATG
>JABMQA010001013.1 GCA_013203545.1 Bacteroidota bacterium | reverse complement strand
TTTCAGCAGACCCTAAGTAAATGTGGGCTTAAAATTTTGGATTGATGTATTTCTTCATTATCAGTATTTTCCCGAAGTCAACATTATAAGAACTTCTTAAAGTTTTTAAAAGATCTTTCATTATTATCTCCAATTTACGATTAGAACCCCACTTTATTAATCATTTTAAAAGAACTAAGCAAGCAACAAATATATTAACATTTGTTAACAAACGCAAGTAAAAACTTGTAGGTGTGTGAAAAAAGGCAGTAACTGTTAAGTATCCTTTAGTATCTGTATGTGTTTCATTTTACCGCAGAACGATCCAACCACCCGGTAATGTTTGGCGGACCTGTCTATCGAAGAGGGAGGTATCTGAAAATCTGTCCGGCCAGTTATTTTATGCTTGCGCGATGATTAAAAACCCTTACGAATGCTATGCGAAACCAAACCGTGTAATCATCAGGATTATCCTTCAATTCCCTATCAATATCCTCCATTTTTGCCCATTGCCATGCGGCCACTTCATCGGGGTTAATTTCAGGATCGTCGTTATATCGCCCAAACAACACATGATCAAACTCATGTTCGGTAAGCCCTTGGTCCAGTTTGGCTTTATAAATGAAATGGAAAACCTTTTCCAAATTGCTGTCGAAACCCATCTCTTCGATCAACCTCCGGTGTCCGGCCTGAAGCACATCTTCGCCAGGTCTGGGATGGCTGCAACAGGTGTTGGCCCACAATCCCGGCGAATGATACTTGCCCGGGGCACGCTGTTGAAGCATCAGCTCATTTTTGTCGTTAAAAACAAAAACTGAAAATGCCCTGTGTAAAACAGCCTTTTGATGAGCCTCCATCTTTTCCATTTCACCAACAGGCCGATCACTGTTATCTACCAGTATTACTTTTTCAAAATTCATTATTTACAACATTTTGATGAATCAATTTCCAGGTTGATCTCTTTTCTCCACTTCACCAATTCCTGTTGAATTGCCGCAATGGTAGCTTCAATGTTTATTTCAACTACTTCGCCCCGCCCATCCCAGGCAAGTCCCTGCCGGTCGTATTCACTCTGAAGCATAGCCTCAAGTTCGGCAATTGAAAAGGAATGATCATTCTTTTTCAAATTCTCAACAAAATTAACGGTAGTTGTAAATGTATTTTTATACGCTGCATCGCGCCACGCTGCAATATCCATTTGCCGGTAAATTTTTAAATGATTTATATTTAACTTGCTTTTAAAAGTGGCACAAAGATAATTGTTCTTTGATTAAACACTTTGCGGCCTCTGCTCCCGAATATTTTCGGGATTGCGAGAGAATAATTCAGTTTAAATCAGTCAGTTGAATTATTCAACATTTCGTAAAGCAATATTTTAAGGTTATGCCTTTTAAAAGGTTTCGCCAGGTAATGTGTAAAACCCTCCTTAATAAACCCCTCTTTTTGATGCTTAAGGATATTTGCTGTAACTGCAGCAATGGGAATGACCTTATACCCGGGAATTTCCCTGATATTTTTCATGGTTTGAATCCCCGACATTTCCTTCCCCAGGTTTATATCCATAAAAATCGCCTGGTATTGCTGCTCCCTGCTCATCACAACGGCACCGGGCCCATTAACGGTTGTATCGACAATGCAATTGGCCGTCAGTGCATATTTCATAAATTCACGGTTGGTTCTTTCATCCTCAACAACTAAAATCCTGGGCTTTTCTCCCTTGGGCGTTTTGCTTCCCGCAGGGGATACGGACTCCGTTTTATCCCTACCCGGCAGATGTTGAAAATACTGTATCCCCGATTCATGCAATGGAATTTCTACATGAAACACCGTGCCAATGCCAACTTCACTCTCTACCCAGATTTGCCCATCAAGCAGATCAACGAAATTCTTGCAAATGCTTAGCCCAATGCCTATGCCCTCATATTCCCTGTTAAACCCTTCACTAATCTGACGAAAGCTTTCAAATATTTTATGGTAGTCAGCTGCATCTATACCGATACCGGAATCCTTAACCTCAATATGAATTACCTCAATGCCTTCTGAATTTCTTTGTTTTCCAACCAAAATACTTACGCCTCCTGCATCGGTATATTTAATTGCATTATCAATCAAATTTTTCATAACATGGCCCAGTAACCTGGGGTCGCTTTTTGCCACCAGGCTTGTGTCTGGTGTATTAATCTCAAGAAATAGGTTTTTGGAGGAGGCATAGGCTTTATAAAGCTCGGCCTTTTCTTCGACAAGTTCAGGGATATTCACCAATCTTTCATCAATTTCGTGCTTATTGGTCATAATGAGCGAAAGATCTATGATTGAGTTCAGGGTTCCAAGTAAACGGTTGCCGCTTCTGTCGATGTACTCAATAATTTCTTCGTGATCTGTATTTTTTAATTCCGATTTAAGGATATCGCTAAAGCCGAGGATTCCATTCAGTGGCGTTCTTAACTCATGGGAGATATTGGATAGAAACGTAGATTTTAACTTATCCGCTTCTTCAGCCTTTTCCCTGGCCAAAACCAGGTCAAATTCAACGGCCTTTCTTTCATGTATTTCTTTGTACAATCGTTTTTCATTCCTTGTATCATACCCCACAAAGATATAACCAGCAATGTCGCCAAATTCATCATGGATACAGGAAAAACTAAAAGTTACAGGAATACGGGTATTGTCGATTGAAATTAAACCGGTTTCTTCCTGCTGATGATTATCCGTATTATCCTTTTCATCACCAGCAGCAAGCAAGGAATCCATATCGGATTCAAAATATTTATTATAGGGATGGCCAAGCATATCATTTTCGTTAAATCCCAGATTAACGGTAGTAAATGCATTGGTATTCACCACCGTACCATTGGCGTCAATTATAAAAAGATAATCATGCATTTTTGAGAAGATCAGATGAAGCCCGGGCTCCCGTGTTAATACCATGGCTTTGAACCGGATAATCGCAAAGCTTAAACCAATGACCATAAACAATGACAAAACATGGCCAACATCTGGTATGCTCAGCCATCGCATTACAGGAAACACAGCATTTGCAACAATGGCAATGACAAATATCAATGCCAGGGTTACCAGAATTACCCTGGATTGTTTCTTTTCCCTGGTACCTTTTGATTTAACACCCCAGACGAAAATCATTAAAAATATTGTGATTATATATCCGAAAACATAAACCATATAGCTCCAATACCATATTGAATTGGAAGATGGGGCAACCAGCCAATATCCGTAATAAAACACAAAATCACTGGTGTAAAATAAGTTTGTGAACGAAAGGTACAGAAAGACCAATCCGGGTAGAAAAATCAATGGTTGGAGGTACCATTTTTCAAACCACCGGTCTTTGCCGGTAAGACGTAAAACCAGGATTAGAAAAAATACCGGGAAAAGCGTCCAGCCAACCGAAGAAACCTTATACCAGATTTCGGCTGCTTCCTTACTTTTGGCAGCATAAAAAAAAGTACAGGCAAGCGCGTAAACTGCCAGTAATACAGCTAAATAGAAAAACGAACGGATAACATTGGATTTGCGGTTCTTAAGCAGGGAATACTGACCAAGCACAATAAACAGGATACAACTAAACAGCGATATCAGCGAAAGTAGCTTCATTTTTTAATACGGTTTTATTGGAATCTATCCTGCCGGGATTTGCTGTAAAGATAAATAAATCATTTTAAAAGTCAATAGTTATCAATAATTTTTTTTGGAAACCACCTGTGAGGCCTTCTAAATTTTTATGAATTCATGATTTGGGAACCGTTTCAAATAACCCGGGTTATAGTCATTTCGAGACCAAAGGCCCGGAAATGGGTTCACAAAGTGATATGACAAGTTTTACCATCGCCCAGAACAGAGATCATATGTCTTTCCGCGTTAACCTGCATTTAATTCTCATTACGCATCCCTCTATCCCTGTTTATTTGTTTTGCCACTGATCGCGCTGATTACACTGAATAATATCCAGGTCTGTGCCAATCTGCACCAATCTGTGGCGACAATTTAGACGCTGATCTGCGCGCCCGCTTTTCCACTACCCATGACTATCATGCAAACCCGTGTCACCTCGAAGGATCCGCCAACTGGCGGAGACTGAGAGGTCTGTTTTGCATTGTTTTTCAATACCTTACAAATAGCTTATATAAATATGGCGCGAAGCAACTGAGGAATCCATTAATAATACAGACTATTAGTGACTTACAAAAACTTGTCATTGGCAGAAGAAACAACTTTACATTCTTAATTGATTTAGATACAATTGGATGGTGTTTTCGAGGCCCAAATACAATGCATCGCAGATAAGTGCATGGCCTATTGAAACTTCGAGCAATCCGGAAATATGCTGCGCAAAGTATTTCAGGTTAATCAGGTTGAGATCGTGCCCAGCATTTAGGCCTAATCCTACTTTGCCAGCCACTTGAGCGGCTTCAACAAAGGGTTTAATGGCAGCTTCGCGATTTTTCCGGTAATCTGTGGCATACTGCTCGGTATAAAGCTCTATCCGGTCAGTTCCGGTAAATGAGGCATTTTCGATCATTATGGCATCGGTTTCTATAAAAATTGAGGTGCGGATACCATGCGAATGAAATTCATGGATTACCTCAGTTAGAAATTGTTGATGCTTTACGGTATTCCAACCAGCATTGGAGGTGAGCACTCCGGGAGGATCGGGAACCAAGGTAACCTGTGCGGGTTTTGCAATGGCAACTAGGTCGATGAATTTTCTGTTTGGATAACCTTCGATGTTAAATTCAGTTGTAACCACCGGCTTCAGATCCAGCACATCCTGGTACCGGATATGTCGTTCGTCAGGTCGCGGGTGGACAGTTATACCCTGTGCCCCAAACCGTTCACAGTCGATGGCAGCCCTGGCCACATCAGGCATATTACCACCCCGTGCGTTTCGCAAGGTGGCTATTTTATTGATGTTTACACTTAACCTTGTCATAACTTTGCATTTTAATGACAAAGTTAATATTTAGTAAGTTTGTGGTTGGAAAAAGTGAGTTAAAGTTTGGAGTGACTAAAGTGAACTAAAGTTGGGGGATTTGAAAAAACCTGGTAACGTCTGACGAAGGAGGACTTACCAGCGTTGAGCGTTGGAGTTTTAAAAACAAACCAGAATTAAAATGAACCTATCATGAGAGCAGTCATACAGCGGGTAACGCGTTCGTCGGTGGAAATCGGAAATCAGATAAAAGGTGAGATTGGAAATGGATTGTTGATCTTGCTGGGAATTGAAGATGCCGATACAATCGACGACATCGAATGGTTAAGCGGTAAGATTTCACGCCTTCGTATTTTCAGAGATGAAAACGGCGTTATGAACAGATCGGTCTGTGGCGTGAACGGCGAAATATTGGTGATCAGCCAGTTCACACTCCATGCCAGCATAAAAAAAGGAAACAGGCCTTCTTATATAAAAGCAGCCCCACCGGAGATAGCTATCCCACTTTACGAAAAATTTATATTTCAACTCAAAAAAGATACGGGCAAAAAAATTGAATCCGGCGAATTTGGCGCATACATGAAAGTTTCGCTGGTAAACGACGGGCCGGTGACGATTGTTATTGATACGAAGCGGAGGGAGTGACGGTATATTATCTCACTTCGTTTTCACAAAATCAAAATAAAAAATCTTCTTCAAATCCTGATGCAGGCTTTGGAAAACAGGGCATGATTTTGCTGACAGTTCGATGATTTTCTTTTCCTTCTCAGAATAATTATTGTTTGGGAAATGAAAGGCAACCACAATCTCACCAACACGGCGTGGATCGGAAGCCATAATTTTCGTTATGTCGATTGTTGTACCATCGATGTTAAACCCATGCTCCCTTGCAGCAATGCCCATGATAGTAACCGCACATGCGCCAAGGGCTGTAGCCAGCAGGTCGGTTGGAGAAAAAGCCTCACCCTTTCCTTTGTTATCGGGAGGGGCATCGGTTATAAAATCATTGCCTGATTTGGTATGTGTTGCCTTCGTTCTGAGATCACCAAGGTATTCGATCGTTGATGTTGTCATTATCGCTATTTTTCTCTATTTAACACAAAAAAAAACCTCGCCGGGAGGCGAGGCCAAAAAAATGAAATGAAAAAATTATCTCTCTCTAACTAATTACTATTTACCATCTTTATCTTTATCAACACTCTTGGTGTCTTTCTTTTCCTTACTGCAGCAACCTTTTTTGCTTTTTTTATCACAACTTTTGGCTTCGCTGCATTTTACCTTTTTACAGTCATCTTTCGTAACTTTGGCGTCTTTCGACTTTTTCTTTTTACCATCGTCCTGAACATCCGGAGCTGCAAAGGTAGATGAAATATCTTTACTGTCAACAAAAATTAATTCAGTTTTTGATGCATTTGCTTTTAAAGTTTTTGTAACTGTAACAAAACCAACAAGCAAGAACGCGCTTAAGGATAAAAATAAAATTATTTTTTTCATAGTACTTAAATGTTTTTGTGTAATTATTTACTGCTGCAAACATACAGCGTGGTTACCCATTCAACTGTTAAAGAGTTGTTAAATACTGTTAAGGAATTGTTAAATTCCATAAATTCGCGCAAAACTGACACTTTTACTCATGAATCGAAGGGTATTAAATCTGATAACGGTTATTACGGCACTGGCCTTGATCGGGGTTGTTATCAGCCAGTTGTTCTGGGTTAACAATGCGCTAACTTTAAAAAGGGAACAATTCAGGCAAAATATTGACATCGGGTTGAAAAAGGTTGCCAATCAGCTTTTATCGATACAAAACGATTCGGTGATGTGTGAAAAATTCACTTCCAATTGCATTGACGGCGTTTCTATTAACGACAAATTTATCAGGTCGCTTGACCCACAGTTGCTTGATTCGATGTTCAAAAAGACCTTTGAAAACCTGGATGTGGTACAAAACTATTTTTATGCAATTTACAGACAGGATAATCATACGTTTGTTGTAGGCAATTTACAGGACCATCATTCTCAAATTCTGGAGTCGCAGCACAAGGTGGCAGTTTCTTGTATTTTCCAGGAAATTCAATATGTGCTGGCCGTTTACTTTCCACTGGAAAGTGGGTTTGTTTTGAATACGATGCAGGTTTATATCTTGCTGTCAATATTTCTTTTGCTGGTAATCATTTTCGGTTTCTGGTACATTATTTATTCGCTGATACGTCAGAAAAAGCTATCAGTTATGAAAACAGATTTTGTAAATAATATGACCCATGAGTTTAAAACCCCGATTTCGACCATCTCCATAGCCAGCGAAATGTTAATGAACGATATCGTCCTACAAAATCCCGACAGGGTTAAAAAATATTCCCAACTGATTTACGATGAAAACGACCGTTTAAAAATGCAGGTCGAAAAGGTGCTACAGGTTGCAAAACTCGAAGAAGGCACCTTTAAACTTAAACTGGCAGAGATAGATCTCCATGAAATCCTGAAAGATTTAGCACAAAAAATGCATATGACCATTTCCAAAAGACATGGAAAAATCTTTCTCCGGTTAAATGCTGCTGATCGTATTATTTTTGCTGATAAAACACATCTGACAAATGTTTTTCATAATCTGCTGGACAATGCAGGCAAATATTCCAACGGCAGGCCTGAAATTACAGTTTCAACAAGGAGTAATAAAAGAGGTGTCCACGTATCGATTGAGGATAAAGGCATCGGAATGGCCCCCGATCAACAAAAACTCATTTTTAAAAAATTTCATCGGATTCCGACCGGGGATTTGCACGATGTGAAAGGGTTTGGTATCGGATTATTCTATGTGGAAACGATCATCGAGGCCCATGGCGGAAACATCGGGGTAAAGAGTGAAATCGGAAAAGGGAGTAGCTTTTCGGTTTTTCTTCCCTTTGGGAACAACCATATCCCATTGAATGTTAAGTAGTCCGCCTCCAGCAATATATAAAACAAATTATTTGAGACAATAGCCAGTATTAAATTTCACATTCAGAAATTTTTATACATTTGTTTGATTAAAAACGAGCACATCAGAATATGGACTTGCAAAAATTTAACATATTACTGGTTGAAGACGATGAAAACCTGAGCATTGTTCTGGAGGACTACCTCGAAATGCTTGGATATAAAATCGTGCTTTGCAGAGACGGTGAGGAGGGGATTGAGGCGTTTAATAAATATCCCTTTGATCTGTGTATCCTCGATGTGATGTTACCAAAAAAAGATGGTTTTGCCCTTGCCGGTGAAATCAGGCGAATAAACCTGGATACGCCGATTATTTTCCTAACTGCTAAGTCGTTAAAGGACGACCGGATAAAAGGGTTCCTGGTTGGCTGTGATGATTATATCACGAAACCGTTCAGCACCGAAGAACTCAGCCTCAGGATCAAAGCCATTTTAAAAAGGTGTATGAATAAAAACCAGCCCGGTGGCTTTTCAGGTGATGGATGTTATCAGATTGGAATCTTCACTTTTGATTTTATTAATATGATCCTCTCCGCTGAAAAATCAGTGATAAACTTAACCAAAAAGGAGGCGGCACTCCTAAAAATATTGTTTGAATATAAAAATCAATTGCTGCCCAGGGACATTGCCATGAAACGGGTTTGGGGCAGCAACGATTATTTCATCGGCAGAAGTATGGATGTGTTTATAGCAAAATTAAGAAAGTACCTCAAAACGGATCCCGGCATTTCGATCACAAATGTGCATGGCGCCGGATTTAAGCTTGAGGTTTTTGAATAATATGATACTTCTGAATACTTTCCAGAAAGCGTTCAGTAACAAAACTAAAATAGAAGGGACTGTCCCAAAAAGAATCTTATAGCGACAGTCCCGATTATTCTTTCAGCTTTCCAACACTACCTGCTCAGAATAAGCTTTTTTGTAATGGTTTCAATCTGATTGGAAATCTTTACCAGATATACCCCGTTTTGTAAGGTCTTACCATTAATATTATTCCCGATTATTGGAATTACATAATCCCCGGCTTTCAAATCCCCGGATAAAATGTCTGTTACTATTCTTCCATTAATATCAACAAGCGTAATATCATAAAAGGCTGGTTCTTCAACCCCGAATTTGATGGTTGCCATATTGCTGAATGGATTCGGATAAACCTCCAGGTTGCTTAATGTTGGCTGCTCCTGGATCCCTTCTAAAAATATCTGGACAATATTTGATGGATCGGACTCCTGGTCACTTATGTCAACAGTAGTAATGTAAAAATCCATGTAATCCGTATAATCCGTAAAAACCAGGAATACCTGCCGTCCGATGGTTTCAGACAAAAGCACGAAATCATCCGTGTTTTCCTGGTAATAAACATTGAAATGATCGAAATCATTGATGTTAGGTTGTGCCCATTCAATTTCGATAACCAGAATATTATTGTCAAACCAGAAATCCACAATTTCCACATCATCCGGAGGAGGCGGCACCTCATCTACAGCGCCAAAGGCCATTGAACCATATCCTTCCGGAAGAAATATCTGCTGGTTCCGGCAGGGCCAGTAGCCATCGAAATTCGAGGGATCATCCAGCGTGAACGTGAACATGCCACTCTCATTCTCCTCATTTGGATTGATCTGGTAATCGAACTCCTCCCCCATTGGAATCATGAATTCGTAAACAATATGGCCTGTTGCATCGGAAACTGCCACC
>JABMQA010001012.1 GCA_013203545.1 Bacteroidota bacterium | reverse complement strand
CGTAAGAAATTACGAACGGACACAACCCAATGTTAACCGCTTGAGTACATCAATGGAAAGATGGACAGGGCCGGGAACCAGCACTACAGTACCCAGACTGACCACTGCCGCCACGGCCAACAATGTATTTTCTCAATATTATGTTGAAGACGGCTCCTATGTCAGACTTCAAAGAGTGCAACTGGGATACAGACTTCCCGAAACCACAACCATGAAAATTGGCATCGAAGAGGTTAGATTCTTCCTGGCAATAAACAACCTTGTTACCCTGACCAAATACATGGGATTCGATCCGGCAGCTTCAAGCGGTCAACCCATAGGCTCAGGTTTCGATTCCGGTTTCTATCCAGCAGCAAGGACTTATACCTTTGGATTTACTATTAACATTTAAAAAGCGAAAAATGAAAAAGAACATACTAAATAAAACAATAGTTGCAGGGCTTTTTTCAGCCTTCCTGATCATGCTTTCCTGTAACGATGATTTTGTGAAGATTTCCCCGGAGTATTCCATCGACTCCGAGAATTACTTCAACTCCTCCGATGATTACTACATGGCGCTTGTGGCTTCATACGACCTGTTGCAATCCACTTATGCCAATGCCATACTTGGCGAAATAGCCTCAAACAACACCCTTTGCGGTGGTGAAAGCCCAACTGATGTTATCGGATGGCAGCAGGTGGACGATATGATTCAAACCCCCACAAACAGTAACCTGAAGGATATCTGGGACTGGATGTTTGCAGGTGTTCAGCGCACCAATTATTTTATGGAATTTAAAGATAAAATCAACTTTGATGGCAAAAATGAAATGATTGGGGAAGTTCGTTTCCTGAGAGCGTATTACTATTTTGAACTGGTGAAGTGGTTTGGCCCCGTACCCATTAAGGTGGATGAAAGGTTTAAGCTTGGTGATGAAACCGTAATACAGCGCTATCCTGTTGCAGAAGTTTATGCTCAGATTGAGGCTGATTTGATTTATGCTGCAAGTGTTCTGCCTGTAATCCCACTTGAAGTTGGAAGGGCAACAAAAGGATCTGCTCAGGCATTACTGGGAAAAGCTTATTTATTTCAGGAAAAATTTTCCGGAGCAGCTGAAGTGTTGGAACAGGTTATTACCGGTGGCAATTATTCTTTGGCCACAAATTTCAATGATATGTTTGAAGCCGTTGGAGAGAACGGGCCGGAATCTGTATTTGAAGTACAATACACCGATCAGGAAGGAGCCGGTTTTGGATGCCTGCAGTGTAGCGAAGGAAACGTTGCTGTTGGATTCAGTGGCGTACGTGGTTATGTAGGCCCGCAATTCACACCAGGTTTTAGTTTTAATGTTCCGGTACAGGAAGCTGTTAATGCCTATGAAAATGGTGATTTGCGCAAAGGGGTAACAATTCTGGATATCGAAGCGTGGAAAGATTCAACAGGCGCTGTTTCTACTGAAGGCAATGAGCATACAGGATTCTTCAACAGGAAGTATCTCCCGCGCGTAAGAAGTGAAAATGCCCAGCCCGACATGAACTTAACCAATCCCAACAACTACAGGGCAATCCGCTATGCAGATGTGCTGCTTATGGCTGCTGAGGCCAATAATCGCAGCGGAATCTCCGATGCCAAAGCTCAGGAATACCTTAACATGGTTCGTCAGCGGGCTTTTGGTGATGAGAATCATAACATCACGCTATCAGGTGCCGCACTTACTGATGCCATTTACCATGAGCGGAGAGTGGAACTGATGGGTGAAGGCCATCATTTCTTCGACCTGGTAAGAACCGGCAGGGCAGCAGATGCAATCGAGGGATTTACTCCAGGGAAAAACGAGTTGTTCCCTGTTCCCATCGAAGAGATCAATTTTTCCGGTGGAAACTGGGTTCAAAACCCCAATTATTAACCTAAAAATTTTGTGCAATGAATCCATTGAAAAATATAATAGCGTTCATTATCATTCTTGTATTCGCGGTGTCCTGCGAGAAAGAGTTTGATAATCTGAGTAAATTGAATGGCGTAACCGCTCCTGCCAAAGTTACTGCAATCTTTGATATCACACAGGACAACAGCGGGCTGGTGACCATAATCCCCAACGCTGAAGGCGTAACCGAATTCATGATTACCTTTGGTGATACGACCAATGAATCACCCACAATCTATGGTCTTAATGAAGTGATTACCCACACTTATACCGAAGGGGTTTACAACGTCGGTATTACCGGATCAGGGCTCACAGGGCTTACTACCACCTACCAGGCGGAGCTTAACGTTACTTT
>JABMQA010001011.1 GCA_013203545.1 Bacteroidota bacterium | reverse complement strand
ATTGGTCCTCGGAGGTTACAAGGACGCTTGTAGTGCGGTCGGCAACGTTGGGAGAAGTTACGGAAATCGCATCAGTAATTTCAACTGTGGCATTTACATTTGTCGCAATTGCTGTAACTGCAGGAACCTCAGTGCTTGCGTAGGGCAGCAATACCGTGTATGAAGTTGAGTCAGGATGAAATGCAGGGACCAGTTGTCCCACGGAGGAGGATAAAAAGGTGAGCGTAGCATCATCAGGTGTGCTCTGGACACCTATCATTACGTAAAAATCGAAGGAATTTGACGGCCATGTTCCGTTTGGATCCAGGTTTACCGTATCGCACCCTTCGAAATTAAAATCAAATCCCCAGTCGGCACCTCGGACCCTGATCCTTGTCAGGCCGTTCAGTACAGACGGCGCGTCAGGGATATCCAGGGTAAAATCTGTGAGTAAGGGATCGCCTGACATCTGCCGGTATTGCACCAGTTGTTCGCTTTGTGAGAAAATAAAATCCCGGTTGAAATCGATCCATACACCATAACCGTGCATGACTGATGGGATGAGGTTCAGGTTGTAACTTTCACCTTTCTCAACCGGAACAGCCGTTTCAAATACTTCGAAAGGGTATAAAACACCGGTGGATGGTCCGGGTCTGCTGAAAACAGGAGTATTGTCTAGGGTGCAACTTTTGATGTAAATCCATGCATCAAGATCATCAGATGGCGTCACGTAGTTTTGTGAGGAAACATTGCTGATAAATACAGCCAGTATTAGACATTGTAGAAGAATGATTTTTGATTTCATAGCAATGAGTTTTTTAGCGAATATGAGTCTTTGTTCACATGTTGTGATATCCCGCAAAATAAGGCCTAAGTTCGCTGATAAGGAAATATGCGGGTATGACAAATGATGACCATGGAATAATTTGTTTTTTCACTAAAAAGTTGTCTTACACAAATGGATCAATAAACAGCCCCGTCCCTCCGGCATCGGCAGAAGGAAGGGGCTTTTCATGTTAAAATAGCATTTTTAGACAGCCTCTCAGCCTGACTTCACTAATTATAATTATTTAAGCGTCTCCATCTTAACAATATTCTCCTCCAGCTTTTTCAAATGGCTGCCAAAGGCATACTTGTTCATTTTGTGAGATACCCAGATCAAAAGAGGGGTAAATACACCAATGGCGATGAGCCCTTTGGTTAAAATCCGCGGATCCTGAAAGCATTCTGTAAGGGTGAGACCGTCCAGCACACTGCCTCCAAGAATTGCTATCAGAATAACAGGTGTGAAGGTGATCATTCCCCAGGTTTTTTCCAATCTTAGTACAGATTTGATTTGTGCAGTATTATACCTGACAGACTGAAGAATATCGCCATTTTCAGGGATGCCATCTTCAATTTGCCTGTATTTTAAGAACATTGGGATAAAGCCGATCACGTAAGCTGCTACGATGATGCCCAAAAGGATAACGATGTCGATGTTTCCCATAAAAAATAACATGGCTGTTGTGAAAAGTACGATAAAAGCTACCGACCAGTATAATTTATATTTTACCCTTCTTTTAAGTTCAGCTATGCCTGAGTGTGATTCCATTTTAATTGCAGTCATAATTTCTTGTTTATTTATTTGTGAATTCAAAGAAATTTTATCGGCCAGTTTTTGCCAGGCCAGGGCTATATCATTGTCGTTAAATTCCTGCTTAGCCATTGTTTATCAGTTTAAATTTCTCTATAATATTTCCTTTGATCCGATGGATTTTTACGTTGATATGATTCGGGGTCATACCTGTGATTTCGGCAATCTCATTGTTCCTATACCCGTCGAGGTGTAGGGAGATCAGCATCCTGTCGATTTCACCCAATGATTTGATAATATCGTACAGCACTTCATAATCTTCCTTGTCCTCCTGAACCGGTTCGGTGGGTACTGTTTTATCAATGTCCTCATTCAATGTCCGTTTTTTGTTAAAGGTCAGCACGGTATTCAGTGCCACTTTATACAGCCAGGTACTAAAAACTGATTGACCCTTAAAATTTTTGTAGGACTTCCATGCCTGCAGCAGCACTTCCTGGTGAAGGTCCCTTTTGTCCTCCTGGTTGTTTACATACAATCCGATAACTTTATGAATGATGCCGTTATGTTTTTGTATGAGTTTGATGTATTCAGCCTGTTCGTGATTCGACATTAACTTAAGTTTTCAAATTAAATTCACTCCGTTAGTATTCAAAAGGATGAAAAAATTACAGGGCACTAAAAATTTTGTCCTGACTTTCTTTTTCTTTCAAAGGTATCAATTTATGACGGGGCAATTGAAATGTTCATGATAAGAGGGTGTACGACAAATATCACAGGATTATAATCAAATAATATTTTGGTCATCGAATTGAACGAATTAAACGGATTTTTCCTGCCTTTGGCAGGAAATATTCGATCAATCTGCGTAATTCGATGATAATAGTTTTGATAGATGGAAATTTGTCGTCCACCCTGATAAGATGTGGGACAAATTTATTTTCGCGGGGTATATAATATTATTTTGATGCAGGATATATTGTACCTAAAGGCACATTGACGAATGCATTTTATTCCTCTATAAACATTTTGTACCTAAAGGCACAATTCCGTGCGTACAGGGAACTATGTAAAAACAGCTTGAGTGTAATTTATCGGATACCTACTAATAAGCCTGGCAGGTACTAAAATTTATGATTTCATTAGCTTTGAATAAGGTCTTTGAGCCGCAAAGACTCAGGAAAAATCATCCAATAATGAAGTTTGCGTAAAAGATTCACTCGGGGAAAAAGTCAATACGGGATGGATGTTCAGAAATACAGGGAAATATTTTTCAGATTACCGGTGCTCCTTTTCATGTTCACCACCTTCATCATGGCCTGCGCAACTTCCAGCCAGAACTATTGCCGATATGGCAAGCAGCAGGGTAAAAGATTTAAAAATGAAATTCTTCATATGCTTTGATTTTTGGCATTGGTGCAAAGTTAAGATTATGCAGATATGAAAAGCCCAGAAGTTTTTTCGCCGCCACGGATACTCAATTTTATCGAACCCTTTATTCCTGGTATGAACTATACTCAGGAAAATCATGTACTTTTACCCTTATCTAAATTTTATCAACGAATAAAAATATGCTGATGAATTATACTGCATCCGAAACAAGATACAACAACATGCCCTACAAGCGCTGTGGCAAAAGCGGATTAAAATTGCCTGCCATTTCATTGGGATTGTGGCATAACTGGGGTGATGTTAGCAACTTTGAAAATGCCAGGACTATGATCCGCCGGGCTTTCGACCTGGGTATTACCCATTTTGACCTGGCCAATAATTATGGCCCGCCCTATGGTTCTGCCGAAAGTAACTTTGGTAGAATCTTTAAACAGGACCTTTCGGCTTACCGTGATGAACTGATCATCTCAACCAAAGCAGGTTGGGATATGTGGCCGGGGCCATACGGGGATTTTGGTTCACGAAAATACCTGATAGCAAGCCTGGATCAAAGTTTGAAAAGAATGGGCCTGGAATATGTGGATATTTTCTACCACCATCGGCCCGATCCGGAAACTCCTCTGGAAGAAACCATGGGCGCCCTCGATCAAATAGTTCGCAGCGGCAAGGCACTTTACGCTGGCATTTCCCAATACAACCCGGAAGAAACCAGGCAGGCAGCTGAAATACTCTGCAGCATGGGAACGCCGCTATTGATACATCAGCCCAGGTACAACATGTTCGACCGCTGGATTGAACGAGAACTTTTGAGCGTTCTGGAAGGAAAAGGGGTAGGTTGCATTGTCTTTTCACCACTGGCACAGGGACTGCTTACCAATCGCTATCTTAATGGCATTCCTTCGGATTCACGTGCAGGTGGCGATGGCCGTTTTTTGAATGAGCGTGATATTACAAACGAACGGCTTGATACAATTCGCCGGCTGAACGAAATGGCACAGGATCGTAATCAAACCCTGGCACAAATGGCAATTGCATGGACATTGAGAAGCCCGGTGGTGACATCAGCATTGATCGGCGCAAGTAAAGTTAGCCAGATCGAAGATATATGCAGAGCTTTGGACAATTTGTATTTTTCTGCTGAAGAACTGCAACTCATCGAACGTATTTTATAATTTTTGGACATTAATTAGGTTGTTGTTCTATTTTTGAGAAGTGAAATATTTTGTCATTTAATTAAAGCGTCAATTATGCAAATGAAAAGGAAAACCATAATCATCATTTGTTTGATGGGTTTGTTGATCCCTGCCACAATTGCCCAGCAGAAACCACTGGTTTACATTCTCGCTACCGGTGGAACCATTGCCGGGGTTGGCGCTTCTGAAACCAGTTCAGGATATAATGCAGGCGTTGTATCTGTTGACAAAATCATTACATCGGTACCCGAAATGCTGAAGCTTGCTGAAATAAAAGGTGAACAGGTAGTTAACGTTCCCAGTCAGGATATAACAGTAAATGACTGGTTAATTATTGCCGGCAGGGTTAACGAATTGCTTGCACGGCAGGATGTAACCGCTGTTGTGATTACCCATGGCACAGATACCATGGAAGAAACTGCCTATTTCCTTAATCTTGTCATAAAAAGTGATAAGCCGGTAATTCTTGTTGGATCGATGCGGCCATCAACAGCGCTCAGCGCCGATGGCCCCATGAATGTGTATGATGCGGTTGCCGTTGCTGTGGATAGCAGTTCTGTTGGAAAAGGTGTAATGATTGTGATGGACGATAAGATATGCAGCGCCGATGATGCCCTGAAAATGATGACCACCTCCCTTGAAACTTTTCACTGTCCAAACTATGGTTACCTGGGGTATGTGTATGACAGCAAACCGATTTATACCCGGAATCCTGTAAAAAAGCATACAATTCATAGCGAATTTAGTATTGAAGATATGGTTGCATTGCCACGCGTGGATATTGTTTACGGATATGCCGGGGTGGATTCTCTTTTTGTAACGACAGCTGTTGATAATGGGGTAAAAGGGATCGTATATGCCGGTGTGGGTAACGGGAACCCCAATACACAAAACCTGAATGCACTGGCCAGGGCAGTGAAAAAAGGAATCCCCGTTGTACGGGCTGCAAGAACCCCGATAGGGCCAATTACTCAATATGATGAGCTTAATGATGATAAATACGGTTTTTCTGCCTCGTGGTTTAAATCGCCTGAAAAGGCAAGGATACTGTTGATGTTTGCCCTGACAAAAACAAAGGATTACAAAGAAATGCAGCGGATGTTTCTGGAATATTAATATTTTTAATCAAATCAATCATCTGATGATCACCTGTTTTGCAATTGTACCTCTTTCCCGCATGGGGATATTATATTATTTAATGATTGTTGCTTTCCATATTGATTAAAAAATCCACCCCTTAACAACCTATCTTTAGTCCTGGTTTCAACCTGGTAATGCTCATGTATTGATAAGAAAGCCCCTATGGTCCGGGACCTGTCAAAACGCTTATTAAAAACTAAAATTTAAACCATGAGCTCACTCCGGAAAGTCAAAAAAAAGTAAAAAATACCACCAAGATTCACAAAGCAAAGAAAACAAGGGTGTTAGCCTTGGTAGTGCTTCGTGCTTTTGAGTCTTTTGGCAAGAAAATTACTTTTCGAAGTGGGTTCAACCATGAAATATTTTTTACTACTATTCACCATCTTTCATACACCGAACACTGTATCCGCCTTCATTAAAATAATAGGTTTTTATGAGCGCTGTTTCTTCAGTATACATAAAATAAGTCCAGGAGAAATCAGCGTCATAGGATGTACTGGTCCACCAGTTACAAAGAAAACCCGGATCCCCAAATACTCCGATCATCATATATCGCCCATCGGCTCCAATTCCATTAAACAAGCTACTGTTGTTTAAATGCTGGTATTTGCCAATCGACCATTCATAGCCATATGTAGGAGTAAGCCATCCTGAAGTTGCAGCAATGGACTTACCTATTTTGCTGCCGGCGTCATCAATATTTGTCCCGGTGTAAATGGAACCATCGTAGTTGTAACCGTTTGCTGCCAGGAAAAAGACAAATTCTTCAAATTCATCATTTGTCGGGACATGCCAGCCAAAAGGGCATAGGGTTCCTGTCTCTACTGCATACCAATTATACAAGGCCCCCATTTTATTGGTATCTGCATAGGCCTGGTCATGGTTCCACCAATTAACTGCAGGGCCTGTGGCGGTTGTCCAATCCCAGTTACTTAAAATATATGGAATGCTATCACCATTATTGAATTTGGTGGTCTTTAGGTTTTCCTGCATCCAGGTTTGATTACCAATTGTAAGAACAGGGTAAACATTGCCCTCGATATCGGTTACGGTTTCAATAAATTCAAAAGCAATGGTTTGGCTTTCGGTGATGATTAGCTCCTCGACAGCGCTAATCCCTTCATACCACGCGGTAAACATCAGGGTTTCACCATCATTATATTGCATTACGATTTCAGCATCCGGGTTTGATTTTGAAGATTTTAGGTTTCCCGTTAAATCGTTCTCCGGCCGGGTACTTTGTAAGACTAAGCCAGGCTCTAACGGGTTTCTTGCCCGGGATATAATTACCGCCGACATGCCATCGTTTTGTGCAGATGAAGCATATTGAGGCTGAACATTTACAAAATAAGCCCCCTTGTCAAGGCCTGTGAGTTGATAAACCACATTGCCTTTTGGAAGATTGTCGCTTTGTTGCACTATGGTTTTGCCACTGGCATCACACACTTTGATGTTTACTTCCCCACTTTCCTGCATGTGAAATTCGATTGTAGCATTGTCAAGCGTTGGATTGGGATAAATAGACAAAGCTTTATCCTCTTTTGTGAAATCATCGATTCCAACGACTTCACCCAGCAGGTGTAAAACATCGCTACCGTTCATAGTAAGGTTTGTTCCCTGGTCAAGGTTTATTACCTCAACACTATCGGGTGGGAAAGTTCCGCCGGTTATCCCGAAAGATACCAGGTAGTCCTGGGCTTGAATTTGCATGCCTGCTGCAAATAGAAAGACGAACAGTAATGTTCTAAAGTTGAATTTTCGCATTTTGTGTTGTATTATGTTTTTAGATTGAATTTTTCGATGATCTTCTTCATCACTTTTTTTTGCGCGGTGTTTTTTTGGATGATGAGTTTCAAATCGCTCTCCGATTCCTCCACCTCTGTTTTTTTGGGTTTCTCTGCTTTTGTTTTATTGTCGGCCATATTTGTTGTTTGTTTTCGGCAATGGTACTATGAAACCATATAGTATTCCAAATCGATTGCCACTATTAAACCTGCCCATCGTTTAAAAACAACCCGGACAAAACCCGGACAATACACAGGTAAAATGATTGTAAAACTTTAGTAATTAGGAGCGTAATAGATTTATTCGTAAATTCTTTAAATACGCTTTAAAAACTTACTTTTGCTGGAAATAGAATTTCATTCCGGATGAATAGACTCAGTATTGTGTTTCTTTTCGCTTTATTTTTCACAAATGTTTTTTGTTTTGGCCAGTTGAATATGAAGGTTGACAGCCTTGAATTGGTATTGGAGAAAACAGAACCCGGAAAAGAAAAGTTAAAACTATATTTAGGGTTAGCTGCGGCATATTTAAATAATGATCCAAACAAGGCTTTGGAATATGCAATGCAGGCTTACGAATTATCCAAAGATATTGATTCGGAAGAAGAGATTTTGCATTCGACAATTAAATTAGCCGAAGCTTACAACAATCTTTCAGAGTTTGCCCTGGCCAACAACTTTGCATTAATGGCCCAGGATTATGCACTGGAAGCAGGTGATCCGATTAAAATAGGCCAGGTGAAAATCCTGCTCGCTAATTTACACCTTACACTTTATGATCTGGAAACCAGCATGGGGCTTTTTTATGAAAGCCTGAAACTGTTTGAGGAAATAGAAAGCAAACAAGGAATATCAACAGCCTTAAATGGAATTGGGATTATCTACCACGAACAAAATAATTTTGACAAAGCCCTGGAGTGTTTCTTAAAATGCTACGACATTAACAAGGAAATAGGAAATCATGCTGTGATGTCTGCAACATTAAACAACATCGCATCTGCATATAGCAGAGACAAGCAGTTTGAAAAGAGCATTCGCTATTACATGGAAGCTATTGAAATGAATAAAAAATTCGACAACAAATACCTGGAAGCTACCGGGTATTATAATCTTGGAGAATCATACATGGATTTGGGAAATCACGAGGAAGCCATTAAATACTTTTACAAAGCAATTCAAATTTCCAGTGAATTGGAGGACCCTGAATCCACGACAAATATCAAAACATCCATCGCAGAATATTACCTTGGTATCAATGAACTGGACTCAAGTATTATGTATGCAAATGAAGCCTTTTCGATGGCTGATCAATATCAATTCAAGCAATTTGTAGCAAGAGCAGCAGCCATTTTGCACCATTCATATGAGAAAAATGGAAATTTTGAGGATGCGTACAAATTTGCTATCATTCAATCAAACATGAAAGATAGCCTGAAGATTGAGCAATCCATACAACAAATTGCTAACCTTGATTTGAAATACAGAATTGAAAAAGAAGAACAGCAGCGGCAAATGGTAAGGGAAAAGGAAAAATCCCGGCAAATTATCCTGGGAGTTATTTTATTTTCCATTTTCATCATTATCGTCATCGCCTTAATTGCCAGGCAAAGGATTACCGTTAAAAACATGAAGCTTGAAAAGAGCAAAGTGGAAGGTAAGCTGGAATTGAGGAATAAGGAGTTGGCCCTGAATGTGATGACCCTGCTGAAGAAAAATGACATGCTTACCTCGATTTCAGAAGAGCTCATCGATTTAAAAAAATCTGCTGTAAAGAGTGAGACTAAAGATGCGATCAATAGAATCTCTAAGAAGATCAAAAAGAGTTCTGAAAGCGAAATATGGAAGGAGTTTGAATTGAGGTTTAAGGAGGTCCATGCTGAGTTTTACGAAACGCTTACCAGGGATTACCCCGATCTTTCGCCGGGAGATCAACGCCTTTGCGCACTGCTCAGGCTCAATATGTCGTCGAAAGAAATTTCGGAACTCACGGGCCAAAGCATTAACGCCCTCGAAAAAGCACGCTATCGTTTAAGAAAAAAGCTCCAGATTTCTGATCCATCTGTTAACCTGGTGAATTATTTGTCGGGGTTGTAGGGGGATTTCATTGCATACATTTTCCAACCAAAGCTCCCGCAGATGGCGCAGATGTCCGCAGACTTAATCAGCGCTTATCTGCGAAAACTGCGGGAAACAAAAAACCCCGAAGCTTTCACTCCGGGGCCTTTTATATTCAGGGGGTGACTAACTTGCAAGCCGGGATTAGTCACCCCCTGAATTGTCAAATTAGTAGTTATTGAACCACAAGCTGTTTTATTTCCACACCTTCAACTGTAGAAACTTTAAACAGGTAGATGCCGGCTTTTAAATCGGAGATATCAATGTTTAAGATATTTGCATTAGAGATGGTTTTATAAACACGTTGCCCAACATGATTTAAAATTTCAAGCTGTTCAATGCTTGAACCAGCCTTAATTGTAACCCTGTCAGTTGCAGGATTTGGATAAACTTCCATTTCAACAGCTTTTACTTCATTCATCCCCACAATTTCAGTCATCATTTTACTGGTTCCCTGGTAAATTTCCTTAGTATCCATATTTTGCAGGAATACAACAACTTCACAATTTTCAAAAACATAATCGTCTTCCAGGGTAATCGTTGCATTTATCTCCTGGGTTGTCTGTGTTGAAAAATCAAGAGCATACCCTAATGAATCGGGCCATTGGGACCTGGCAGTAAATGGTTGGTTTGCGAGGCCTGGGTATGGTAATTCAGATTCCGTTAGCACTACAAAAGCAGCGAGGTTTTCCTGGTTAAACCCTTCATTAATTTCAAAAGAGGCATAAACATTATAATCGGTAGCATCTGTATTCGTAATTTCCATATCAATGGTAAAATTACTGGGTGTAATTATGCGATCCTCATATTCTGGCAAATAATAAGAATATGTGGAGTGTGGTGAGCCACCTATTAGTTGATTTAAGCCATCAAATACTGCCGATGGTAATCCCGAAATGGGACATAGAATATCATACCTGTATTCTGATTCGGGAAAAGCAAAATCATCTGTTGAATGCCAGGCAATAACAGCAAGGGTGTTGGGGAACTCTTCATGTAATTCTTCCACACCCAGTTCTGCATAAGGACAGTAGGTACACCAAGTAGCTGTAAACAGTTCAATAACCACTTTTTGCCGTTGACCATCAGAAACTGTTACCGGTAATTCCATGCAATCATTATCGGTATTCTCATCTGTAGCAAGTTCAGTACAAACCTCAATAGTATGTTCCCCCAGCGTGTTTGTCCAGGTATCAAATGTTACAACAGTTTGTGCAAAAGCAGGCAGATTAGCTACCTCAACTGTAGAAGAGTAACTTCCTATTGTCATCGTTACCGGGAATGTAACTGTTTCAAATGCAAAGCTCTCTACAGTTGCTTTGGGAGTTATATCTCCTAGTTGGATATTTGTCGGCAAATTAATTTCCACTACTACTACATCATAACTCATGGTAGTAATTTCTGTTTGCATGCAATCATTACCAGGAACTTCGTCCCCGGCAAGTTCGGTACAGACCTCAACATTGTAAACCGCGGTTGGTGCATTCCAGGTTTCAAATTCAACCTGAATTTCTCCATTAATGGCAAGATCAGTAACCTCTACTGTAGAGGAATAAGAAGTGCCATCAACGGTCATCGTTACAGGAAAACTAATCACTTGGTCCCCGTAGTTTTTAACTGTGGCATATGGAGTAATGTCACCTGAGGGCAAATAGGAATCCAGATCAATTGAAATTACCGCGGCGTCAAGACTGATTGCCCCTCCTGAGATTTCAATGCTGTAGTCTTCCCATTCACCATAAGTAAATGTTGCACATGGATCATCCGAAGAATTGGCAGTATAACATACGCCAATCCGCATGGTAGTTGTTCCTGCCTCTGCAAATCCCGGAATTTGAATATCAACATCTATCATGACCAACTCTTCCTCAAGGACAAAATCAGTTAGTACCAATTCATCTTCTTCAAATACAAAATCCTTATCAAAATCAATCCAGATGCTGGCATTCACGCCGTAAAATTCAGTGCTCATAGAAGCCGTATAGGTATTGCCGATTTCCACATAGGCCATCTGACTTGAAAAATAGCCATAACCATTTGGGCTACATCCGCTTCCATAGTTTTCAATTCCTGCGAATGCAAAATCGGCAAATAAAGTGCCCCAGTCGCAAAAGGCTGATGGGAGACAATAATATTCTTCCGGAAAGACTACAAATAGCTTATCAAGTTGATCGTTATCCGGATTCATGTCTCCGCTTAAAGTGGTGCTTACTGTTGCTACTAAATTGTCCCCTTCAAAAGCTGTCCATGTCTCAAAATCGATCTGTTCAACGGAACCAAATGAAAGTCCGGTAACCGTTTCGGTGGATTCGAAAACCACGTTTGTCCCATCATTAATTTCAAGGGTCACATCAAAAGTTACAGTTTCCGAACCATAATTAAAAACAGTAGCAGATACCAGAACATCATCATTTTCAATCATTACATCTTCCAGTCCTGAAATATTTAAAGTCCCAACATCATATTGTTGAGGATCACCTAATGATATGTTATCAATTGACCACCCGTCCATGTTGTAACTACTACTACCCTCAAACTGGAAACAAAATTGAAAATTTTCCGATCCCACATCCGGAGTGTTTATTGCCAACAGTTCAGACGACCCACTATAATCATAGGCTTCATCCCAATACAATTCCCAAACCTGGTTCCATGTATCGCCACCGTCGCTGGTTGTTGCAACCCTGATGTAATAGCCATCAGGATTATTGCTTTCCAATAAATGTAAAAACGTCATGCTAAGCATTGAATATCCGCTGGTATTGATAACAGGGGATATTAATCTGGTTTGACCACTGAACTCAGGCTGGGGTGACATATAAACTTCCGGAGCCTCTCCGCCGGCAAGATTACTTGCTTCTTCTGTCCAGTTATCGACACCCTCTCCAGTTGCGGTCCAGATATCAAAACCGCCATCGGAAAAGTCTTCGTAAAATATTTCATCTTTGGGAGAGTTTTCTCCAACTTTTTGAGCTGTAACATTTGCAACAAATGCAAACATCATCAAAACTGTGAATAAGTGAGTAAATTTTTGTTTCATGATCATGATATTTTTAAGTTAGTAAATTTTATTTGTGATCTATTTTAAGATTGTTATCTGACTTGATCTTTTCAATTATTTTTTTCATCAATTCATTTTCTTCTTTCCTTGATTGAATGAACTCAATTAGATCGTCTACTTTGTCTTTTGTATTTTTCTGCAGGTAATTTCCTTTATGTTCGTCGTCCATTGATTTAATATTTTTCAAGAGTTCTTTGCCTTTGACAAAACTATGTCCTACAATAGGTGATAGCAAATTTTTAGCCCTATCTTAAACATAGCAGGATAAAAAAAACACCCTATCATTACCCTATCAATGATGTTAATCAGCTAGTATTCAATATAATGCAAAAGGTGAATTTGCTATGGAAAGCACTTGAACCTGAGGGTCGAAGCAAAGATTATCGTGTGAAGAATAGGATTCTTTACTTTTATATTCAGGAAATGGAAAATGAAATGGATTAGATAAGCTTAGTATTGGCTTAAAAATGTGATAAGGTTTACATTTTTATTCGCAATACCCAATTTTTTGCGCAACCTTACCCGGGCTAATTCGATGGCTGGCACACTCTGGCCTGTAATTTTTGAGATCTCCTTTGAACTCATATCCAGTCTTAAAAAAGCACAGAGTCGTTTTTCATTCGGAGTAAGATCGGGAAAATTGCTTGAAAGATTCTCATAGAATTCATTATATACCTGATGAAAACGAATCTCAAATTCCTCCCAGGCATTGTCTTTGACTGATTCTTTTATTTTTCGTGAAATTCGTTGAATGGCATTCCGGGTTTCTTCGTTTGCTGCGGCTTTCCGGATCTCAACTAATTCTTCTGAAATGGAAGTCAATACTTCGTTTTTTTGAATGGAGGACATCACATTGGTGGTCAATTCCTTGTTTTTTATCTCCAGATCCAATTCCAGTTCTTTCTTTTTCACCAGTGCCTTATTCGTGCGGATTCGGTTTCGGCTAATCAATATTATTATTATTAATACCAGCAAAAATATCATTGAAGTTCCTATGATAATATAGAGATATTCCCTTCGCTGCTGCTGGCTTTTCTTTTCCTGTTCAATTTTTTCAAATTCATACATCATTTCCAACTGCGATAACTTTGCTATGCTGGTTTCAAGATCAAGGCTATCTTTCATTTGATAATGAATTTGTATGTACTTGTATGCGCTATCCGATTCCTTCGTTTGGACATAAAAGTCATGCAAAGCTTCAGCGGATTCATAAATTACATTTACGAGGCTATTTTCTGTTCCCAGTTGAAATGCCTGATATGCATGATACAATCCCATTGTTCGATTACCGGTTTCAATATAATAATTTGCCAATTCAAGGTTACAGTCTGCTATCCATGGAACGGTATTTAATTCTTTGAAGATATTTAAAGCCTTATTGTAATAGTAAAAGGAAGAGTCGTATAGGAATTGCTCTCTGAAATTTGCTCCAAGATGGTGGTAGTTTATTCCTTCAGATAGCTTTCTGCCGGTTTTTTTATTGATTGAAATAGCTTCGCGGATATAAAGATCCAATTCTTCATAATCTTTTGGTGGCTGGTGAGTTGCAGCAACATTATTCAATCCCTTTGCAATTCCGGCGAGATAATTAATTTTTCTGGCAATGCTTAATGATTGGTGATAATATTCGGATGCTTTCTCAAAATTATTCTGACTATAATAATTAAGACCAATACTGTTTAATGCCTGTGATGTCCCAATAGAATCTCCTATTTCTTCAAAAATTTTCAAAGCCTGAAAATAGGAATCGGAGCTTTTCTCATAGTTTCCCAAACCACTATAAACCCTTCCAATAATTAATATTGCCTCAGCAAGTGATTTATCGTTATGATGCACAGTAGCCATTTTTTTTGCTTTTTCGGCAAACTCCATGGCAGACTTGTAATCCGATTTACGCCAATAAATTCTGGCTTTTTGAAGATATGCCAATAATATTATTTCTGATGAATTATGTTTTTCACCTAACTCAGCAGCTTGTCCGGCATAGCTTAAAGCAGCATCAGGATCAGAATTCCGGAAAATTTTGGCCAATTCCAACAGTATGTCCATTTTTTTCCGGACATCCATCTCCAAAGAAAGCTCTAATTTAAGGCTATCTGCGATATCCCGGGTTTGGGAAAGAGAGGCAACATAAATCATTATGAAGCAAAACAGGAATACTATTTTCAGTTTTTCAATCAAATTGACAGGTGCTTCTCT
>JABMQA010001010.1 GCA_013203545.1 Bacteroidota bacterium | reverse complement strand
GTGAATACCTTATCATAACACCCAATGATATAGATTTCCAGGTTTGGGCTGATTCAATCAAAGATTTCAGGACTAAGCAGGGCATATTAACGAAAGTCGTTACCCTGGACGAAATTGGTGGCAACACGGCTTCATCAATCGAAGATTACATTGACAATGCATATAGTACCTGGGACATCCCGCCGGTTGCCTGCCTTTTGCTTGGCGATTATGGCACGGATGCCTCCAACAGGATTATTTCACCTTTGTGGGAAAATTATTGTGTATCTGATAATATCTATGCTGATGTGGATGGTAATGATTTGCCGGATATCATTCTGGCAAGAATCACTGCCCGTGATGAAATTGAACTGGAGGTAATGGTCACCAAATTTTTACATTACGAAAGTAACCCGCCGGTATACGAAGAGTATTATCAACACCCTGTGACCTCGCTGGGTTGGCAAACTGATAGCTGGTTCCAGTTGTGTTCAGAGGTGATTGGAGGCTTTTGGCGGGAAGTACAGGGCAAAGACCCGGTTCGGATTAATGAAATATATAGCGGAACTCCCGGCTCAATATGGTCCACAGCTGAAAATACTGAAGCATTGGTTCAATACTTCGGCCCGAATGGTTTGGGGTATATTCCTGAGGATCCATCAGAATTAGGTGGATGGACCGGAGGAAACGCTGATTCGATAAACACTGCGATCGATAGTGGAGCATTTATGATCCAGCATCGCGACCATGGATCTGAAACAGGCTGGGGGCAACCGTCTTATACAAATACTGATATCAACAATTTGTTAAATACCAACCTCACCTTTGTATGGTCGGTTAATAGCCTTACCGGGAAGTTCAATTATGGCGGTGAAGTATTTGCTGAAAAATTACACCGATACACCCATAAAGAAGAAAACTCCGGTTGCTTTGGAATGAATGCAGCTTCCGAAATCACCTGGGCTTTTGTAAGTGATGTTTACGTTTGGGGCGCATATGATAATATGTGGCCTGAATTTATGCCCGGATTTGGCTCCAATCCCGAACCAAGGGGTGTGCTTCCTGCGTTTGCTGCTGCTGCAGGAAAATATTTTCTGGAGCAATCAGCCTGGCCGAATAATTCCGAGAACAAAGTGGGCACATACCATCTTTTCCACCATCATGGGGATGCTTTTTCTACTGTATATTCAGAAGCACCTCATGACCTGACTGTATCACACGATGCCATTTTATACATGGAGGAAACAACTTTTGAAGTTACTGCTGATGAGGATGCACTCATTGGCTTAAGTGTAAATGGTGAGCTGATCGGTACAGGTACCGGCACCGGAGCGCCCGTAACAATTTCCATCCTGCCACAGGCCCCTCCCGATCAGGTACTTGTAACAGTTACCAAGCAAAATTATTTCAGGCACGAATCTTACGTGGAGGTGCTGCCTGCAACCGGCCCTTATGTTGTATATAATGAAGTTGAAATCAATGATGCCTCAGGAAACGGCAACGGCATCATGGAAACATCAGAATCAATCCTGGCTTCGATAAGCGTTAAAAATGTGGGTGTTGAAAATGCTGAAAATGTAGAAGTAACTATATTCACGACAGATGAATACATAACCGTAACAGATGGATCCGAAAATTATGGAAACATAACAGCCGGGGCAACGGCAGTGGTTACCGATGCTTTTGCCTGGGATGTAGCTGATAATATCACGGATATGCATGTGGTTGATTTTGAGCTTATGGTTACAGACGGAACACTAAGCTGGAATTCAGGCTTTAGTATAACCGGCCATGCGCCGGTGCTTGAATCCGGTACGATACTGATTGATGATTACATTGGGAACTGGAACGGACGGCTTGATCCGGGGGAAACAGCATTCTTAATTATCCCCACCTATAACTACGGTTCATATGTTGCTTCAAATACAATTGGGACTTTGAGTTGTTCCAATGAATACGTAACGCTTAACAATACAACCTTTAACTTCTATGACATTGGTACTGGATCAACCGAAGAAGGCATGTTTGACGTAACCATTTCTGATGAAGCCCCGGCTGGTGAATATGTTGAACTTGTTTATGAAGTAAACTCAGGAGGGTATAGCTTCCAGAAATCTTACGCCATCATTATCAGCCCGCTGGTTGAAGACTGGGAAACTGGGGATATGAGCCAGTTTGACTGGGAAACAGGGGGCGATGCCGACTGGGGAGTAACAAGCAACGATGCCTATGAAGGAAGCTATTGCATCGAATCGGGGGAGATAGATCATGAACAAAGCACTTATTTAAACTTACCATTTGTGGCTTTTGACGACGACAGCCTGTCGTTCTTTTGCAGGGTGTCATCCGAAATCGGCTATGACTTCCTGAAATTTTATATCGACGATGTGGAAATGTCATCATGGTCAGGTGAGGTGGCCTGGGAACGTTCGTCTTACTTGTTAACAGAAGGCTCCCACATATTAAAATGGACATATTCCAAAGATGAAAACACGACAAGCGGTGAAGACTGTGCCTGGCTTGATTTTATAGTTTTCCCTATTTTTGAATTTGCGGCTTCCTTTAGTTCTGATGAAACCAATATATGTGAAGGTGAATCCATTAGTTTTTATGACGAATCAGCGGGTGAGCCAATTAGTTGGGATTGGATATTTGAAGGAGGTACACCGGGAACATCCACTTTACAAAACCCTGTAATTGAATATTTCAATTCCGGGATTTATGATGTAAGCTTGACAGTATCTGATGGTACCAACAGCATTACCAAGGTTCTCGAAGACTATATTACCGTTTCAGCAATACCTGAAATCCCACAAGCCCCAACCGGACCAACAACAGTTTGTGCTACCGAAAATTATTCAATCTACAGCACAACAGGAATTGGCGGAATTTCAGTTTATGATTGGATTCTTGATCCTCCTGAGGCCGGAACTTCGAGCGGAACCGACTTGGAAATTACTGTTAATTGGGAGCTTGAATTTATGGGAGGCGCAACCCTGAAAGTTGCAGGAGTAAACGACTGTGGAACCGGTGATTATTCCGACCTGTTAAATATTACACGCTATTTGCCCGAAGTTACCCTTGAGCCATTTGAGAT
>JABMQA010001009.1 GCA_013203545.1 Bacteroidota bacterium | reverse complement strand
TGCATGTTTCATGTTTGCAGGTTTCAGGTTTGCAGGTTTGCAGGTTTCAGGTTTACAGGTTTCATGTCTTATTAGGGATGCCATCCCTGGCAGGCTTGGAAATATTTTTAAAACTCGATTTTTCAAATCACCTTTTAGATACCAGTACGCTAATCGGTTGAGGGATGGCATCCCTTTAGGGGGTAACAACCTTACAGGTCTGCTGACGCCGTCATGTTTTTGGAGGTTCATGGTGGGGATAGTTCTTTGGCTGATACAAAGCTAAAAAAACCTTATTTCACATCTTCAACCTTAGTAGTTGGTAATGTGACGATAAGATATCTTGACCTTATTAAAATGTTAAAGTGGGAAATAAGGTCATATGGTTGGGGTGATATGGGTAATATGAGTTGTACTAAGGTTGAAAAAGAAGATAAGGTTATTGCAGCGTTGCTGGAAATTCAAATATTTTTTATCTGGACTGACCTTAAGCGGAAGATGGATTTCGTTGATTGATCTTTTGAATTACCTCCTCCAGTAATCCACTGCAATAAACCAGGGGCTTTTGAATTCGGGTCTTCTTCGCAGGATGTAATCGTTGTCGGTGAAAGGATTGACGGCCTTAACAAAATCGAAGGTTAACGAAACACGGTTTCCCTGTTCACCATAAATCCAGGTTTCGATTTCGCCACTTCGGAAAACAGTCTGGGGTTTCCCCATTACGATGTAGGTCATGCCACGGTCGGTTTTCCATCCCTCTTTAAAGGAGGTGAAATACCAGTTTGCATCCTCCACACGGCTGTAATAATCCCTGATGAGTTCAACGGCACGTTCTTCGTTACCGGCGGTCTCAATCCAGAAACTGTCAACAGCAGCTTTGGGATCGGGTGCGTGTATGAGTTTTTTAAACTCCGTGTTGGTGGTCAGGTATCTGAGTGGTGGAACAAGTTGTTTTGGGTCAGTGATTTCAGGGTAGTCAGCCGCAAACTGAAACAGTGTTAAACCATCCTGAACCGAGGGCTCCGACTGAAAGTGGAAAAATCCCTTTTCGGGGTATTCCAAAATTTCACTAACGCCATCAGAAACCTGCATGCTAAAGATATCGTCGGCGGCATATTCGTAAGAAGGTGTGGGTTTCAGGGAGTAAGGTGGGATAGCAATGGGGAACTCCCGCCTGTAAAACCGCACATACAGGGTGTCGAGCATTTTATCTTTGCACAGTATCCTGATTTGCTCATTTTTCCCGAACCAATCTGTGAAAATAACCTGATCATTTTTATCAACAGGTAAAAAGTTCTGCGGTGAGCTAAAAGAGGTTTTATTGACGTTTTTTGGGATAAGATATGATGTGTTCCGGTTCAGGTCGTTGAATTCGATCTCGAGCAGATAATCGGCATGACTGGCAGCATTCACCTCAAAATCGAACAAGAGTTGAATGTTTTTCCTGAAGTTGAGCGAGTCGGACAGGAAAAAGGTGGCGCTATCAATTACCTCATTGCTTTCATATGAGGAGAACAGTGAATAGGAAAACGAATAGTTCGCCTCAAAAAATTTGCTTTTTAACGGTTTTTCATACAACAGGTACGACAAATTGTACAGGACAAACACCTTGCTGATACTATCGTTCTCATTAAAAATTCTGATGCCGTCGATGGCCAGCTTTTTTTCGGGTTCATACATTTCGGCCAGATTCATGTAGGTGATCCTATTCCCTAACTGGCACCCTGCCATTAGGAGGATAATCGTTAACATTCTTAGGATGTTCCGCTTATTTCTGTTCATTTTCATTTGCATTTTCGATAAGTTCAACAGGTAATTCCCTGGTGGTTTTGGCACCGAGAATTTTTATTTTCTCCACCTTTGCAACCAGGTTACCACGTCCGTGTTTGAGCTTGTTCATAGCACTGTCGTAAGCATTCCGGGTTGCCAGCATTCTTTTTCCAACATCATCCAGGTCGTTGATGAGGCCAACAAACTTGTCGTAGAGTTTGCCGCTTTCGGAGGCGATCTCCAGAACGTTTCTGCTCTGGTACTCCTGGTGCCACATGCTCGAAACCATTTTTAATGCGGCGATCAAATTGGTGGGACTGATGAGCAGGATACCCTTTTCGTAGGCATACGACCATAAATTTGAATCCTGACCGATGGCCAGCAGAAAGGCGGGTTCCACGGGCATAAACATCATCACGAAATCGAGGCTGTTGAGCGAATGGATGTTTTGATAGTTCTTTGACGACAGTTGGTCGATATGTCTTCGTACGGAAATCAGATGTTCTTTTAATGCAGCCTCCCGGTTATTTTCGTTTTCGGTGGAGATGTGTTTTTCGTAAGCCACCAGCGACACTTTCGAGTCGATCACTACATTTTTATTGCCGGGATAACTAACGATGACGTCCGGCTGAAGCCGCCTGCCGTCGGGTGAAGTAAAGCTTTTCTGAATAAAATACTCCCGATCCCTCACCAGTCCGGATTTTTCAAGGATGCTTTCGAGGATCATCTCGCCCCAGTTGCCCTGGATTTTTGATTCGCCCTTTAATGCCCGGGTAAGGTTGTGGGCTTCTTCACTAACTTTCTGATTGAGTTCAGCCAGGCGTTTTACTTCCTCTTTTAACGAAAAGCGCTGCTGTGCCTCTTTCACATAAACATCATCCACCTTTTTCTCAAAATCTTTAAGCCGCTCACCCAGAGGCTTCAGGATCTGGTCGATGTTCGATTTGTTTTGTTCAGTGAATTTTTTGCTTTTCTCATCGAAAATCTCATTGGCCAGGTTGCGGAATTCGGCGGTGAATTTCTCACGGATCTGATCGAGCTCTGACTTTTGCTCCTTTAGCTTTTGAAGCAGGTGTTCATAGTCGGAGGTTTTGGAGGTGAGTTGAGTGCTTAGGTTGAGTAATTCTTTATTCTTCTCGCCCATTTCAATTTTAAGCTGCCCGTTTGTTCCTATCAAATTATTTAACTTCTCTTCCTGCACTTTGCTTTGGATAGTGAGTTCATTTACCTGGTTGCGGAGGTTTTCGGTCTTTATGTTGTATTCCTTTTCCTTGCCAGCGTAATTTCGTCCGGCAAAAAACCATCCTGCAATAAAACCTGCAAGCACTCCAATGATTAACAAAACAACTTCCATTTCCAGTTTAATTTGGCCGATAAAGGTAATGAGAATATTTTTTGGGAGACTTTTCTTTTTATGCTGAAGCGAAGAATCTAAAACTCATTTTAATAATTTAATCGGGCAAGAGTGTTTTTTTATGTTTATGAAACCCGTGCTTATTTGTAACCAGAACATTGTTGGTTTTGCATGATTTAACTTTCAAAAAGCCGGCATCAGATCATTTCTTACCTTTAACTGATTCATTTCATCCACTCCCTTTTTTCATAGAATTTAAACCATTTGCAATCCGTTTTAATAATATAGAGTCCGTTCTTTATTTCAAATCAAAATCAGTAAACGATGAAAAACAAAAAAATCAAATTCAAAGCCATTGAACGCAAGCGGTTTATCTTCCTTGAGATCGGAATGATCGTAACCCTGTCGGTAATATTGCTGGCATTCAATTACCGAACCTACGATTCAAGGATCCCTTATGATAACTTCTTTCATAATGATCCTGCAATTGAAGACATGACACCAATAACAATTCAACCTCCTAAGCCACCTGTTCCACCACCTCAGGTACCACTGACTATAATTAATATAATTGATGATGGTGAAATTGTAATCGAGGATGTGTTTATTGATGTAGGAGCAGATGAGAATACTGAGATCCCTGATTTTTATCCTGAACCACCAAAGGAGGAGAATGTTGATGAAATACTCCAACCTTACATGTCGGAGGTAGAGCCCTCCTTTCCCGGGGGAGAATCGGCCCGAATTCAGTTTCTGAGAGACAATGTAAAGTATCCGCAGTCAGCGCGTGAAATGTTTATTCAGGGTATTGTCTACCTGCGATTTGTTGTTGAGCCTGATGGGAGTATCACAAATATTGAGATTGCTCGTGGGATTGGTTTTGTATGTGATCAGGAAGCATTGAGGGTGATGAGCCTGATGCCAAAATGGTATCCTGGGATGCAAAATGATAAAGCGGTAAGGGTACAATTTACAATGCCTATCAGGTTTGTCCTGAAGTAAGTATTCCAGTGCAATGAAATATGAAAACCCGGAGGATGAGCCTTCGGGTTTTTATTTGTGTTTTATAAATCAAAAAGATTGGTTTAAATTTGTGCGCAGAAAGATTCTCAAATCATGAAATATAGTATTCTAAGCTTGTATGTAGCATTGTTGTTTATAATGCAGTCCTACCCGGTTTTCGGGCAAATCCCGGCATTGGAAAAAAATAAATTGATAATTGGGATCAAGGAATCACCCCCTTTTGTTATGAAATCGCCGGGGGGAGGCTATACCGGGTTGTGTGTGGATTTGTGGGAAGAGGTAGCTCACAAAATGAATATGGAATATGAATTACGTTACTTTGATGACCTGTCGCAGTTGCTTGGTGCCATTGAGAATAATGAGGTGGATATTTCAATTAACCCTTTAACAGTTACCAGCGACAGGCTGAAGCGTTTCAGTTTTTCACAGCCATTTTACATATCCAACCTTGCCATTGCTGTACGGGCAAAATCGGAAAATGGCACCATGGCTTTTCTTCGGAATGTTTTCTCCAAAGCTTTTATCCAGGTATTAGGTTTCCTATTTCTGGTGATATTCATTTTTGGTTTTGTTTTGTGGCTTGTCGAACGCCATAGAAATCCGAAAAATTTCAGCAAAGGATTAGGTGGTGTTGGTGACGGTATCTGGTGGTCGGCTGTTACAATGACCACAGTTGGATATGGCGATAAAGCACCCATTACACCCTGGGGAAGGGCCATTTCGATCGTTTGGATGTTTACTGCCGTTATTATTATCTCCAGTTTCACAGCCAGTATTTCTGCTGCTTTAACCTATAATAAGTTTCAATCCAGTATAAAAAATATCGACGATCTCAGGAATGTGGCAGTGGGAACAGTTAATAGTTCCAGCAGTGCTGAATATTTATTGGACCGCAGTATCAGATTCAAAGGTTATGAAACCCTTGATGAAGCCCTGGCTGCCCTAAACAGGAGTGAACTGGCCGCTGTGGTTTACGATGAGCCTTTATTGGCCTATTTGATCCCTTTTAAAAAATATGATGAGGATATAGAATTAATACCCAACGGTGTAAATTCAGTATATTTTAGTTTTGCAGGATACGATTATATGTTCCTGAACAGACTTAATCCCGTACTCATCGAACTAATCGAGAGTAATATCTGGAAACTGAAACTGGAAAAATATAAGTTGACGGTACAGTAATGGTTTTATCACTGAGTTGATGATATTTTAAAATCACAAAAGTTGAAGCTTAACCCGGTTTATACATACATATTGGTCATCCTATCCATGCTTTTTTGGGGTATGAGTTTCGTGTGGTCCAAGATTGTGCTTAACTATTACGACCCTATTACAACAGTCCTGCTT
>JABMQA010001008.1 GCA_013203545.1 Bacteroidota bacterium | reverse complement strand
GGTTTACAAATCATTGTTTGCCAAGGACATTGCCTATGTTTAAATGTGATATTTTATAAAAATCTGGATTTTAAATGACTGATATTCCTAAACATATGAAGTCCGAAACTTTAGTTAATAAAATACGGATCGTTTACTAAAGTATTATATTGCCATAAATTCGCTGATAACTATCGGGAAAGGCTGGAGTTTAAAATTCAAACGCCTTCAGCTCTTTTTCAAAATTCCCTTTTGATGCTTTTGTCTCAAATAACCTGATAGTCCGGTCGTCGAGCTGCAAAATACAGCATGTGGTGTTATCTGATTGAATACAAAACTTCTTTGACCGGTGGTTGTAATCGGGAAAATTCTTTTTCAGAAAAAGCTCTTTTTGAACGATACCGGGAAAGAAAATGTCTGCAAATGAAGCCGGTTCCCCCTCCTTTTTAATGTTCAGGTAATAGATTCTGTACTTTGTCATACCATCAAAAAGTCCGATCCATTTGGGAATGGCATTTTGCACACCCAGCGGCCCTTTGATCATTTTGATTTGACTACCGGAAATCTGAGTCATATTTACCAATGCAAAAGCCGGAATATCAAATGAAGATATTTCGATGTTTTCCAGTATTTTTTCGCCAGCTTTCAAACAGGCCAGACTGGCGGTTTCATTGCCTGAATCATTCATCACCGAAATGTAAATGGGCCCTTTTGCAGCCTGGTACTGGTAGTTGCCCAGGCAATCGGGTGAAAGAATGGTATCTGATACCAGGCACCTGAAGATTTTAATGGTGTATATTCCAAATGCAGATTCCGGGCCATTCATCAGGTAGATTTCTGCTTTGATCTTTTCGCCATCAACAACCATTTCCTGAACCCTTATGCCCCTGAAACCATATTCGAGGTAAATGTCAGCGCCGCCATTCATGTAGCCCCACAGCGATGAGCCGTCATAAGTGTCGTTGCGGGTAATCTGTAGGCCGGTGATATCAGCCTCGTGGAGTTGAGGGATTACCGGCGTATCCTGAACGGATAGGTTGAATGACAGGGATATCCAAAATATGGCTATGAAATATTTCATATGGCAACAGGTTTAGTTGTTCAAAAGTAGTGGATTTTTTTGATAATAGATGAGATTGCCCGAAATCATCCTGAATGCAGAAAAGAAGATGTTGGCCCATGTACGGCATATTGCTATTTAATCATTATCATATGATTCCAACGCTATTGGCAAAGCCTGTATTACTATATTTCCGACAGCAGGTAAACCCGTTAATATGGCACTGGCGACTTCTTCTCTTGTTGCTCCAAGGCTTTTCGCATGTTTTACATGATAGGGTAAACCTGTGTGAAGCCTTGTTGCTGCCATCACAGCAAGGTATGCGATCTCCCGGGTCTTTGGGTCCAACTTGTTAGCTGCACTTAACTTTTGGATCATTTCCATCCATGCTTTTTGATGTTCGGGAGTATCAGTGGCAAACATCTTAAAAGCATCGCTGATTGTTTTAATGTTATCCATAATAAGTATGAGTATTTTTGTATGGTAAATTAAATAGAATTATTAAAGATATTATTTTGTTAAATTTCATATTCAGTATAGTTACTTGCCTGTTCTTATCTTCCGCTTGCAACTTTTCCAACTTCATTGTTATCTCCAATGTTGTTGGATTTCTGAAATCATGAGCACTCATTACTTACCCATCTTTCCAATAAAATATCTAACCCAAATCCACCCTTTTCAACTCAATCTTATCCAGATCAGCCACACCCAGTTCCAGCTCCTGTGCCATTTCCAAAAACGTGCGGCCATTGGGTGATTCCTCTTCCTGTACGCCTTCATCCATACGTTTTTTAATGATGATTTCGTAACCGATGCGATCGACAGCCACAGGATCGGAACCGATCAATATGGTGTTGTAATTGCAAATGAATTGTGGATTGGCGCCGGGGCCGCCATCAAAGCATCCTTTCAGCCCGTCAACAATGTTCAGCACCACCTTATCGCGAAGGGGTGGAAAAGCGCATACCTCGGCAGATGTATCCGACCAGAGCTTTTTGTGCAGGCGTCCGGTGTTGGTGATGGAACCGTAAGCCAGGTTTTTCATGCAAAGCGTTATACTTGACCCGGCATTTTTCAGGATGGGTACATTGATGATCTTATCCACCTCCTGTGTGCAGATCTTCGTAAAATAGGAATGCTTACCGCTGTTAACCATGTAGGGTATTGTGTAGGCATCGTACTCCTCCTCACAGTCGGCCCGGTAGTACCATTCTTTGTCGATCATTTTTTCGCCATACAACACGCCGTCTTTATCATAAAATCCCCCCTCGGCATCCTGCTGCTCAGTACCCCGGATTTTAATACCCGGATAGTTTTCGTTGGTGTAACCCACCTCGTGCAACTGCATCTCACGGCGGTCCCAGAGTATTAGATTTTCTTTCGGAATACCTGCCTCTTCCAACTGTTTTATAATTGATTTGGTAACCGCATGACTCGTTGACAGTGGTTTGCCGGCCACAGGATTTAACTTCAGGCCAATCACCTCATCCGGCGACACAAACTGTAACCAGGCTTCTTTGAGTGTTGCCGCTCCTGTTAGCGAAAGCATGCCGCTGGAAATCATATCGTAAGCAACCGATTCAACAGGTTCGTTTTCAACCACACAATTTGGATGGCTAACCTGCGCTACCTTACCCGGGTATTTGCCCGGCATAGATTGTTTGTTTCTGGGATGTTTTTTGGCATCGGCGATATTGGTGGCCGGTTTTTCATCCGTTGTTTTTTCCTGTGACTGTGCTTTATTGATAAGAAGAGGCGACATCATTGTAGCACCAAGGCTACCGGCTGCTACCAGCCTGAAAAAATTACGGCGTCCGGGTTTGTTTTTTTGTTTCATCAGTTTAGAATTTTCGTGATCCCAAATTTTTAAAAACCAAAAATAGTGAAAAAGCCGATATGATACTTTGAATTTTGATAACATCTTCCTACCTTGCGCAAAATTTTAAAACCTCATTCATATGGAAAATCTTAATCAAAGTGAAGGCTACAGGCAATACGATGAATACCTGAAGCAACCCATGTCAGTTGGTGAATGGTTTGTCACCATTTTAATTACAGCCATACCGCTGGTGGGAATTATCATGTTGTTCGTGTGGGCATTTTCGGGCAATACCAATGTTAACAAGGCTAACTGGGCCAAGGCATCGTTAATATGGGCGATTATCGGAATTGTTATTGCGGGATTTATTCTGAGCATTATGGGCGCTGCATTATGGTCGGCATACGGTAATTATTAAGCTGGGGTGAGATCGGCAATAATTTGAAATCCCGGCAACTACTTTAGGTTCGGAACATCTAATTATTATCTGTCCATAAAGTTGTTATTAGTAGCTTCCAAGAAATCTATCTCTACTTGTCATTACACTTTGAGGCCATTTTTTCAAGGGCTTGGAACTCGAAATGACCAAACCTAATAAGAG
>JABMQA010001007.1 GCA_013203545.1 Bacteroidota bacterium | reverse complement strand
TTTTTATTCCTATGTTTATGATCATGGGTTATTCGCCGGAATTGTCCCAGGTTGTGTATCGTATTGGTGATAGTGTGACTAATGTAGTCTCTCCAATGATGAGTTTCTTTGCTTTGATCATTGCTTTTGTCCAGAAATATGATCCAAAAGCAGGTATAGGAACCATAATTGCTACTATGGTGCCTTATTCCATTGTTTTCCTTGTTTTATGGGTTTTGCTTTTGGTGGTATGGCTGGTTTTAGGTATACCACTTGGCCCGGATGCAGGAATTTACTATACACTGCCAAATTAAAAACAAAAAACAGTAATGATACTTCTATTATTTTATTTATTTCTTGCTTTATTTGTTTCATTCCTTTGTTCTGTAATGGAATCTGTTTTACTTTCAACGCCAATATCTTTCCTGAGTGTAAAGGAAGAAAGTGGTTATAAATCAGCAACAATCTTTATTAATTTAAAGAATAATATAGAAAAGCCTTTATCAGCAATACTTTCTTTGAATACAATTGCACATACTATTGGAGCAGCTGGGGTTGGGGCGCAGGCAACAAAGTTGTTTGGTGAATTATATTTTGGTATTATTACCGCCATCCTAACACTTTTGATATTGGTTTTTTCTGAAATAATTCCTAAGACGATTGGTGCAAGGTATTGGAGAAGACTGGCATTGGTTTCCGGAATAATTATCAATTATATGGTAATTATTACCTATCCTTTAGTGATAATGACAGGTTACATAACAAAGCTATTTTCCAGGAAAACAGATGAACTGTCCATGAGTAGGGAAGAAATATCTGCGATGGCCAATATCGGAACAGAAGAAGGGATTTTTGAGGAAAAAGAAAATAAAATTATTCAAAATATAATTCGGCTAAGAGATGTAAAAGTTTCGGAAATAATGACACCCAGGATAGTTGTTACGGTAGCAGATGAAAACATGTCATTAAAGGAATTTCTTAATAAAAAGGAGTTTCTTCATTATTCACGGATTCCTGTCTATTCAAAAAACAATGAAAATGTTACAGGATATGTTTTTCGTCAAACCGTATTTGAAAAACTTGCTGAAGAAGAAACCAATTTAAAACTTCGGGATATTTGTAGGAAAATTGTGGTGGCTAATGAATTTCAAACAGTTTTGAATTTATGGGAAGTTTTACTGAAAAAAAAAGAACATATCGCGCTTATTGTGGATGAGTATGGTGGTATGGATGGAATTGTAACAATGGAAGACATAATTGAGGCCATATTAGGTTTAGAAATTGTAGATGAGAAAGATAGGATAATAGATATGCAACAGTATGCCCGTGAAAGATGGAATGAGCGAAAAGCAAAATATAATAATCTTGATAATTCAAAAAAATAATTTGAAATTTCTCTATTTTCTCGGAGGCTGCTAAAAATTAAAACCCGTACCCCAACAAAAAATAATACCGTTGTGTGGGTGAATTCAGGTTGGAATATGCCGACATGCCGTTTCCGCGTTCATAGCGAATCTCAAACGAAAACTGTTTGTATTTTGCGCCCAGGCCGAACAATAATCCCATCTCCCATTCCTTGGTCTCGTCCAGTGCTTTGCCCTTGTCGGTTTTTTCGGTGGAGTAAAACTTCGATTCCATCGTTTTATCATTTGTCACTGAAATAGCAAAACCGTTCGAGATTCCGGCATTTGCATAAATAAATGCTCTGCCAACCAAGTGTTTATACCTTAGCATATTGTTAATTTTAAAGTAGGTATAACTAATGTTAGTGTAAGTTTTCGTCCATTCGTTTTCGTTTTTATATTTCTCGTACATGCCCTCGAATTTGTAGGTTGTTACCGTCATCTCATTGTTTATCGACCATTTTCCCTGGTTTCTGGGCAGGATGACATCAAAATACAATCCCGCTGTGAAGTTAACAGATGTGCCAAAATCAACACGGGTAAGATGCGCATTCACATCGTTGTCGCCGGTAAATTTTAACAGGCTTATGGTTGCGCCGGCTATTGCGCCAATTTCTGTGGAAATCTTTTCTGGCTTGTACTCAAAAACAATTTCCGATGGAATGCAGGCATAGTAATGTTGAAATGTTCTCACCAGGCTTTTTTGATTGTACCGGGTACTATTTAATTTTGATTGGATGGCCGGACAATTATCCAGGTAGAGGGTCAGTTGCCCGATGTACCTTTTGTTCTCGGTGATGGCGCTTTCCCCTTCCCGGCTTTTCAGGTACTTTTTATAGGCCAGTAATTCGAAATCCGTATCCTGCCTGATGTAGAAATTGTCGTTACCCACACTGTTTTTATTGTAGTACAGGCTTTTTGGCCCCTCAAACAAAACTTTCAGGAAGGTGGTATCCACTTTAATCTGCAATGCCGGGTCGTATT
>JABMQA010001006.1 GCA_013203545.1 Bacteroidota bacterium | reverse complement strand
TTTCAATGCTTTAAGATTAATATTCGGCATGAAAATGATCAGGAACGAAAGGCAGGGCGCAAAACACAGGTGGATTCCAAAACCAATTCCAGTAATAGGTAATAAATCATTACCGCAAATAAATTATAAGAATCTTTAAGCATTTTATCTAAATCAGCTTCCGATAGGGATAATTTCAGCGTTGCACAAAAGTAATGTGGCAGGTATTGTTACGTCTTAAATTATGTATAAAAACATTGAAACAGTCAAATGTTAAAACATACAAATAAAAAGCGTATCTTTGCCGAAATTTCAGATTTGAAAACATGCGCATTCATCTACTAATTCCCCCACACACCATTAGTTCATTACTGCTCACTTTTTTAAATCCTTTTTTTTAAACTTATTTAAATTTTATTATTATGAACATTTATGTAGGAAATCTTGATTTCAAAGTAAGCGAAAATGACCTGGAAGGAATTTTTCAAGAGTATGGAACAGTAAGTTCCGCTAAAATTATTGTAGATAAATACAATGGCAGAAGTAAAGGTTTTGGTTTTATCGAAATGGAAAACCAGGATGAAGCTAACAGTGCAATAGAAGGGCTCAATGGCAAAACATTCGAAGACAGGGCAATCGTTGTAAATGAAGCAAGGCCAAAGAAAGACAATTACTAATATTTAACAGTATAATTTATTATGACAAAAGGAAAAGTAAAATGGTACAACGAAGTCAAAGGATTTGGCTTTATTGAAACTGAGAATGGCGAAGATATTTTTGTTCACAGGACTGGTTTGGTTAATTCGTACAATGGACTTCAGCCGGATCAGGAAGTGGTTTTCGAAACCAAACAAGGTGAAAAAGGCCTTGCTGCCGTTAACGTGAAATTGGCAAATTAATCCATTAGACTTGATACCATTTAATATTGGAGAACTTAAGATACCCGTTCCTATCATTCAAGGAGGAATGGGTGTTGGTATTTCTTTATCAGGACTTGCCTCGGCAGTAGCTAATATGGGTGGCGTTGGTGTTATCTCAACGGTAGGGATCGGTTTTATCGATAGCGGATCAAACGTCAGTTTGAAAAAAACCCATATTGATGTCATTCGCAGGGAAATAAGGAAAGCCCGGGAGCTAACCGAGGGCGTGCTCGGTGTAAATATTATGTCGGTAATAACCAATTTTTCCGACATGGTAAGAACTACGATCGAAGAAGGTATCGACATCATATTTTCAGGGGCCGGCCTGCCCCTTGATTTACCAAAATATTTGGGTGAAGGAATAAAAACAAAGCTTGTTCCCATCGTATCGTCGGCGCGGGCAGCTTCTATCATATGTAGTAAGTGGATTCAAAATTTTGATTATTTGCCCGATGCACTCGTAGTTGAGGGGCCAAAGGCTGGTGGCCATTTGGGATTTAAACCCGATGAACTGGAAAAGGAAAGCAATAAATTGGAGAATCTGGTAACAGACGTGCTGGCGGTTACCAGGGGGATTAAGAAACAATACAATAAGGATATACCTGTAATTGCTGCAGGTGGCATCTACACGGGAGCTGATATGTATCAGATTATGAAACTTGGTGCATCAGCCGTGCAATTAGGTACCCGCTTTGTTGCCACTGAAGAATGTGATGCGTCCATTGAATTTAAAAATGCCTTCATACAATCCGGGGATGACGACATTAAAATAATAAAAAGTCCGGTTGGCTTACCAGGGAGAACTATTTTCAATCAGTTTCTTCTCGAAGCCAATGAAGGAAAGCGGAAACCCAAAGGCTGTAAGTTCAATTGTATTAAAACATGCAATCCGAAAACCACACCATACTGTATTGCCGATGCACTTGTGGCAGCCTATAGGGGTAACCTTGAAGATGGGTTTGCTTTTACCGGTGCAAACGTAGGAAGGGTTAAGGAAATTACGACAGTTAGTAAGGTCTTTACCGAACTAAAAAACGAATACCGGCAGGCCGAACGAAGTATTCAAAACAAATTTAAATCGGCAAATAAAAATAATAAAGTACAATAATTTTATGGGCAGATCGCAAGAAACATACAACAAAAAAGAAGTCGGAAATAAAAAAGAAAAAAAGAGGAAAGAAAAAGAGAAGAAAAGGATTGCCAAAAAAGAAGTGGAGAAAAAAGGCAGCCTGGACGATATGATGGCCTATGTGGATGAAAATGGAATGATAACCGACACACCTCCTGATCCCAGCAAGAAGAAGGTTGAGAAATTAGAAGATATTCAAATTGGCACACCCAAGCGTGATGCAGCACAAAGGCCCGATCCCATAAGAACGGGAATCGTATCCTTTTTTAACGATTCGAAAGGGTATGGATTTATTAAGGATTCGGAAACAAAAGAAGGTGTTTTTGTGCATGCCAATAATTTACTTGAAGATATAAAAGAGGGTAATGTTGTGAGCTTTGAAGTTGAAAGAGGGCACAAAGGGCTCGCTGCAATAAATGTGAAACTTTCAAAATAGATCAACACGAAAAGTGTATGTTCTCTTCCAAATTTAGTTCCCCTTAAAATTATTGTTCAATAAGTAATTAACGCCATCCCAAAAGGAACTCCCAATGATTTTCGTGCGAAACTGACAATTAATGTATCTTTACCATTAATTGAAATTTAGAATTAAATTACCATGAAATCAACAATCATTCGTAGTTCAATACTTTTTTCCATCATTTATTTTCTGATAATCCTGCTCGGGTGTAAGGATGATATAAACCCTGAACCGACACCTGAACCTCCTGATCCCATTGACACAACGAGCCATAATGATCCGGTCTTTGAGATACCAAATACATCCGATATCATTATGTATGAAATCAACGAAAGGGCATTTAGTGCTTCCGGTGATTTTGCCGGTATCTTAAACCGATTGGATTCAATAAAGGCGTTAAGCGTAAATGTGATTTGGCTTATGCCCATTCATCCTATTGGTGAAATCAATTCGGTTAATTCGCCCTATTCCGTTAAAAATTATAAAGAAGTTAATCCTGAGTTTGGTAATCTGGAAGACCTTCAAAATCTGGTGGAGGAAGCCCACAACAGAGGTATGGCAATAATACTCGACTGGGTAGCCAACCATACCGCATGGGACAACCCCTGGATTCAAAACAAGTCATGGTACACACAGGACGCAAACGGCAATATCATTCATCCGCTAGGAACCAACTGGCAGGATGTAGCCGATCTTAATTATAGCAATGCCGAAATGCGGTTGGAAATGATTAATGCCATGAAATACTGGATGCTCACAGCAGATATAGATGGATTCCGATGCGATGCTGCAGATTTTGTCCCCTATTCATTTTGGAAACAAGCCATTGATTCGCTGCTAAATATACCTGACCGGGAAATTATTTTGTTAGCCGAAGGAGCACGGGATGATCATTTTGATGCCGGTTTTCAAATGGCTTTTGGTTGGGATTTTTTCAATAAAAACAAAAATGTATTCCGGAATGGACACTCAGCCGTTGGCTTTTACCAAACACATCAAAATGAATACAATAACATTCCGGATGGCCGGCAAATACTACGGTTTACCTCCAACCATGACGAATGTGCCTGGGATGATACACCATTGGGATTATTTGGCGGAATAGAAGCCTCCATGGCCGCTTATGTTATTTCAGCTTACATGGGTGGTGTGCCATTGATCTATAACGGGCAGGAGGTGGGTTGTCCTATAAAGTTACCTTTTTTTAGTAACTCACAAATTAACTGGACCATAAATCCAGATATGTTCCAGGAATACAAAAGAATTTTAGGGCTTCGCAATTCAAATGCCGCTTTGCGTAACGGGGTTTTGAATGCATTCTCAGATAATAATATTGTTGCTTTTAAACGTGAGGCTTCTGGCAATGAAGTACTCGTTTTCGTCAACACCCGTAATGGTACAAAAACGTTCGAATTACCTTCGAATATCCAAAATACAACCTGGAAAGATGCCGAAAACGGTGAAACCATTACTTTGAATAGCTCCATAAGCTTCGATGCTTTTGAGTATTTTGTCTTTATTAAATAGACCTGACCTTTTCCAAATTAAGTCAAATTTTAAAAAATACAGCTACCGATCAATTCATTGAAATAATGATTTTGTTTTGCACTTCCAAAAAAAAATGGCACCTTTGAATATGAGATAAAAAAACCAATATTAAGTCTTGACTTGTTACAACAAGGTATGAAATGATAACCAACTGCAGGCACCCCATACTTCTTTTACTTACAGGCACTTTAATTTCCCTCACCGCCTGCAATAAGGATAACGATTCGTCACCAGACGACGGGCGAACACATATGATCATTGACACCGACATGGGGATTGACGACGCTATGGCTATCCTCTATTGATTACAATACCCTGATCTGGCGATAGACGGTATCACCATTACCGGTACAGGTATGGCAAATCTGGGACCTGGGACAGACAATGCCCTGGGCTTGATTGCCCTGGCAGGTGAACCGGATATTCCTGTTGTGCCGGGCGATACAGTTGCCATCAACAGCCAGAACACCGCTTTGATACCGGCTAATTGGCGCGACGAGGGCAACAGCATGTTGAATCTCAGTTTGCCGCAGAATCCAAATCCGCCACTCAACCAGGACGCTGTTCAATTTATTATCGAGACCCTGACCAATGCCGACAAACCCATACGCATCGTGGTGCTGGGCCCATTAACCAACATCGGCCTGGCCCTGCAGCAGGCCCCCAACATCGTCGAAAAGATCGAATCCGTTTACATCATGGGAGGCGCCGTAAATGTTCCGGGAAACATCCATAGCAGTGGTGTGGGAGATAACACCGTTGCCGAGTGGAATATCTTTCTCGACCCAGAGGCTGCTGAAATTGTATTTCGATCCGGTGTAAACATTTATCTGGCATCCCTGGACGTAACCAATCAGGCACCGGTGACTATGGCATTCTATAACAGGTTTTCCAGTGATCACACCACCCCGGAAGCAGATTTTGTGTACGGGATCATTAGCTGGCTGATCGATGCCAATTACGGATTCTATTTCTGGGATCCGTTGGCAGCAGCCATCGCAACTGACCGAAACATTGTCACCACCCAAACATACCTTCTGCGGGTAGTCCTGACGGAGGGGAATGAAAATGGCTGGACAAAGATCAATCCGGTCAACGGTGGTGAAATTGAAGTCTGTCAGGAACTGGAATTAATTGCCTATGAAGATTTATTTCTGGATGTGTTGAATGGCCGAAAGTAAGCAGATATCTACATTATCATCATTTGAAAACTGCCGGGGAAGAAATGCATTTTCCGTCACGTGGGCCAACTCCTCAGCCAAGCGGATACTGCCTAGAAATCCTCCCTCCTCCCTGCTTACAAGGACTACCTCTGCACCGAGACTGCGGATAAGATTAATTCGCTCATTGCTCATCCAATCCGGCATGAATATAGTTACCGGATGACCCAACGCCCGGCCTATTGCTGCGAAGGCGATACCTGTGTTACCACTTGTTGCCTCAATAACCAGATCGCCCGGCTTAAGAATACCTCTTGTATAGCCCTGCTCAAGGATATGAAAAGCCATTCGGTCCTTGATACTCCCCGTCATGTTCAGATTCTCAGCTTTGGTAAAGAGTGTGCGTTTTTGCCCCCTGAACATGAATTCGATGGCCAGAAGTGGTGTATTACCAATTAGGCTGGACAATCCACCAATCCGGTGATTTAAATTTTCCATTAAAGTACTCCCTCTAAGTTAAATGTTTTTAAATG
>JABMQA010001005.1 GCA_013203545.1 Bacteroidota bacterium | reverse complement strand
TGAATGGCCGATATGCAAACCGGCGTTGATCCATGGGCGCAGGTTGGGTTTACCCATGTATAAGTTCCTTAAAGAGCCACTAATGAGAAAATATGGGGCATCGTGGTATAATGACCTGGTGAAAGAAATCGTAAAAAAGGGGAAATAGATCCGGAAAATTATTTCGTGTTCCAGGTTCTATTCCTCTGCAGCAGCTTCAGCATCTGCCAGGCCGGAGAGATACATATCGATATGAAAATAGCCTCCCATGGATTCTCCAAGCAGTTTAATTTTATCAACAATATCCTGTACCAGGCTCTCTTCTTCTATCTGTTCAGTAACAAACCACTGTAGGAAATTGTTGGTTGTATGGTCCTTTTCCTGCAGGCATAAATCAACCAGTTCATTAATTCTACTTGAAACGAGTTGCTCATGCTTCAAAACTTCATCAAATAATTCCTTGATTGATCTGTACTCAGCTTTCGGCTGCTCAACCTGCTGAAGAACAGAATGGCCATTGCGGTCGTTGAGAAAATGAACAAACTTGAGCATATGCATCCGTTCCTCATCACTGTGTGTGTATAAAAATTTTGCAGCCCCGGGAAATCCATTTACACCACACCAGGAAGCCATAGCCATGTAAATACGTGAGGATTGCTCTTCCAGTTTAATCTGATCATTAATTGCCTGGTCTATTTTTTTTGAAATCATAATAATTTTTTTTTATTGTTATGTATCAAACAATTCTATAATCTAAATGTTTAACCATCTGCAAAATTAGCAATAATTGGATCAAAAAAAAACATTGCATGAACAGTGAAACAATTTCTCTCGAAAGCCTGCGGAAATTTATTTCAGACAATAAGGCTGTTATGGTTTACTTCTATAGCGACCGGTGTGCACCCTGCGTAAGTTTACGTCCAAAAATCAGTAATATGGTCAGCGGGGCTTTTCCCGAAATGGGGCTGGTTTTCTTAAACTCTGAAATTTCGCCGGAAATCACCGGGGATTTTGGAATATTTACAAACCCTGCTATCGTCGTTTTCTTTGAGGGAAAGGAATTCAGGAGGTATAGCAAATATATATCCATTAATGAGTTGGGCGGGGATATTGAGCGGATTTACCAGATGGTTTTTGGTGAATAGTTACAGAAACCCCATCATTGCAAAGTAAAATTGAGTCCACAAATTATTTTTTACCAAAGATCTCCCGGTTGTCTGAAAAGTCCATGGGATTAATTCTGCCATTATCAGGATTGAATTATCCATGCAACCTGTCCATTGCCCAACTGGTGCGCGCCGCTGTATAACCTGTACCGGGGCACCTACCTTTACCAAGCAGTTCGTCTACAATGGTTTGAATGAAAGGTTGCTGAATGTGTGGCGGATTTGTAAACTCCAGAAATTGTTTGCCGGATTTTGATTGGAGAATTACCGGATCGTTACCAAAAGTGGAGTTGCAATATAAATTGCGTTTACCTCCGGGTCATGCACCAATAGCCCGGCATCGCTGTACCATTTGGGAACGTTGTGCCGGTTTGCATAATCCCTGGCAAGGGGTGCATTTCTCCGCATTACTGAAACAATTGAAGAGTTTTTAGCAAGTTGAAATCCCGACCCGCTTTTCACTTCAGAAACATTACCACAACCAATTATACCCCATTTAATGGAATTCATCCTGATGTTTTGGTCAAAGATAAAAAAAATGCGCCCTTTTAGCTGATAATTAAGTTCATTCATGTTCCTGTGCATGCGGAACTCAACTGTCAATCTGGCAGGATTACAATTTGATGATGGTAGATGCCCCGGAGATATTGAGGTTACCGATTTCCGGATCGCCATAGTATCGCAAAACAGATGCCCCCGAGAGTGTAGCCGACAAATGTTCTGTTACATGAATGGTAGCATTTGTAGCACCGCTGATATACAGATTGGCAGTATTACAAATAAAATTCCCCATATTTAGTTCGCTGGCACCACTGGCTTCGAGGTTGAGTTGATCACAGGTACCATTCATATTTACCACACTGGCACCTGATAACTGCATTTCGCAATCTCCACATTCAAGTGAACCGGAAAATACGCTCGCACCCGAAAGCTCAAGTAAAAAGTCCTCAGCTGAGGAAAAGCCGCTCATTTCAATAGCAGAAGCCCCACTACCTTTCAAAACACCAATGTCCGGCATATGAACCTCGGCATTCAAATGGACATTGTTATAACTTTTGTCGTCTTCGAGCGAAATTACCAACCAGTTACCTGATTTTAATACATCCAGATATTCCACAACATTATCATCCACACTCAACCTGACAAAAAATGTATCGGATTGTATCACGGTAAGATGAAAGGCGTAACTTGCATCAATCCTGGTAAAACCATCGAATGAATAATCAATACTGGTGATATTTCCGGATCCCTTAATTTGTCCCCATATATTGGTACCTTCATCACATCCCCAAAACTGGAAAACTGTTACCAAAAAGGCCCCGATTAATAAAACTTGTTTCTTCATGATCAAAGAATTTAAAATTAAAATTAATAAATATATAAGCAAAGACAAGAAAATTTGGCAAGGGTTTAAAATGGGATAAAATTTATTTAACCTCGAACCTGAAAAATTCGCCATCACGGTAATTATCTGTTCCGTACCACCACCCGGCGTTCCCTTTAACAGGTATCACCACGCCTTTTACCTTTGCTTCTTGCTCGATGCCAACACCAAAAACATGGTAATCCCAAATTTTGTTATCACCCGGGTTCCCCCAGCGCATCATGGTTATTTCTTTAAGTGAGCCATCGTCACCAATCCGAAAATGAAGCGGGGCCTCTTCCCGAAATATTTTCCATGTGGCGGTGATCTCATTATCAGAAATAACATCCCACTTGACTGCCGGATTTATCAGTGCATGCGGTAGAAATGAAGATTCCAGAAGTGTTCTCCCCTCTCCCGAACGCGAAACATCAGGGCCATCTGCTTTCATAAAAGGTATCCATCGAAACAGCTCCCAATTCATTGCACCCTTACCATCAAAAAAATAATCGTACCCTTTTACCGGCAATATACCCATTTTTACAGTTGCCTTCCACAAAAATCCAAGAAAGGGATTGATATGCAAAACCGATGTGAACTGAGCCCAGTTTACCAGTTTAATAATACCCTTCATTTTAATATTGGCATAATCATTTCCTGGAATACCATCCGGCAGGTGAAACCCCAAATATCTGGTTACAGGTTCCTGATAATGCTTCATTAATTCCACCCGGTCAAAATTATGAAAGGATGGCTTTTTTAGTTCATCAACAATTGCTTCAAGATTCATATACCTTGTAAATTTAATTTCAAAATAACTATACCAATATCAGATAGAAACTCCCAATTCCCCGGAAAAGAATTACATTATGAACAATGGTTATTAACAGCATTTCCCAATTATGGAAACGCTCTTAAAACAAACTTTAAACCGAAGTTTGCAAATTTAGACAATTAGATAGTTTACGCTTGTAAAAATGTTAATGCTTTGAAAGTCTGCTATAATATTTCCGCAACAATTTTATACATATTGCGCTGATGTGTTAAAAAATGTTAATATGACCTAAAACTTGCACTATCCTTCATATTAATGTTGGAATTTGTCGTAAGTTTGATTTCTGAAGTGATATTATATACTGGGGTTATTAAATTTTTTAAAACAAATTGTTACTATTGGAACCTAAAGATGATCATGAAAATAAACAAAAATATATTTACAATATACTAATTAATAAAAGAATAAATAATTATAAAAGTTAAAATATTAACCTAAAAGAATCAAACAATGAAACAAGTTTACAAGTATTTTCTAACGATTCTGCTTTTAGTCGGAATAGCGTTTACCAGTTATGCGCAAACCATTTCTGCCTCTGCAGGGCCTGATTCAACGATTTGTGCCTCGTTAACCCCCGTTTTACTACAGGATGCATCAGCAAGCAATTATGATGTAATTACCTGGACGACCGATGGCACAGGTAGTTTTACCAATGGATCAACTGTAAATGCCACATACAATCAAAGTGTAGCGGATACAGCTACTGGTTTTGTTACATTAACGATTACAGCCACGTCATTGCCATATCCGGCAACACAAATTGACTCGGATGAAATGATTCTCACTTTCTGGGCAGCACCAACTGCCTATGCAGGCACAGGCGGCTCCGTTTGTGAAAGCGGATCTTTTACGCTTACCGGTGCTGCTACCAATTACGACACGATTGCCTGGACAACATCAGGCGACGGTTCATTTGGAAACGCTGCTTCACTATCAACTTCATACACACCGGGAACTACCGACCCGGGCACCACAGTAACGCTTACACTTACAGCAGAACCAATTGATCCGTGTACAGTTGCTGCTGATGATAATATTTCAGTTTGGGTTCAGAAGAATCCAATAGTTGAAGCTGGTGATGATAAAACCATTTGCGATGGTGAGACCCACGATCTTAATTCGCAATCTCTCTATACCAGTTCGATGTTATGGACTACATCAGGGTCAGGGTCATTCGATAATGATGCAACCAACGATCCTACTTATACGCCAAGTGCGGCAGATTTGATTGCAGATTCAGTATATCTTAAACTTACTGTTCAACCTGTAAATCCATGTACAACAGCTGCGTCCGATAGTATAAAACTTACATTCCAGCCACCACCTACGGCATATGCCGGAGCTGATGCCACTACTTGTGAAGATACACCGTATACTGTTTCAGATGCTACCGCTACCTATTACAGTTCGGTTTCATGGGCCACAACAGGTACCGGTACATTTGATGATGATGAAATCCTGAATACAACATACGATCCAAGTCATGCTGATGGACTCGCAGGATCGGTTACTTTGACCTTGTACGCAGAACCAACCAGCCCATGTACAGTTAATGCTTCCGACGAAATGGTGCTGACTGTTGGCGACCTCGCCGAAGTTAATGCCGGCGATGACAAGAACATCTGTAATATCGGTGCGTTTGTGGATGGTACAGCAAGCAATTATATAGCTACCCTTTGGACTACTTACACGGGTGGGTCATTTACAGATCCTACTGCATTAAGTACATATTACACCACCAGTTCAACTGACCGGACAAACGGTGGTGTATTGCTCGAACTTTTTGCAGCGCCGGAAAGCCCATGTGTTGCGCTTACCTCCGATCAGATTTACTTAACCATAATCCAGAATTCACCTGTAGTGTTTGCCGGCGACGATGCCACCACCTGCGAAGATACCGATTACACCATTTCTGATGCCACTGCATCGAATTATCTGGCTGTTAAATGGTCTACAGAAAGTGACGGTACATGGGACGATGATGAAATTGTAAATCCGACTTATACATTGGGTTCACAAGATATTGCAGATGGCTTTGCCATACTGAAATTCGTTGCAAACCCAATTGGCCCCTGTACAATTCTGATCGAAGACCAGATGACATTGACTGTACAGGATCTTCCGATAGCTAATGCAGGTGATGATGCCACCATTTGTGAAGACGACAATTCCTATTACCTGATCACATCCACAGCATTAAATTACTCATCGATCAACTGGTATACAACACTTGGTACAGGATCTTTTGATAATGCAAATGCATTACACCCCACCTATACAATTGGTCCTGCTGATATAATTGCCGGAAGTGTTGAGTTGTGTATGGCTCTTGCACCAATAAGCCCCTGTACTGTTGGCGATACCGATTGCATGACATTGATCATTCAGAGGTTACCGGATGCTTATGCCGGTATTGATAATACCATTTGTGAAGATGGTTCGTATACTTTATCAGATGCTACAGCGGTTTACTATAGCTCTATTACATGGACTTCCAATGGTGATGGTACCTGGAGCGGTGATCCGCTTACAGCGACCTATACCCCTGGTAGCAGCGATAAATCATCTGGGTCTGTTGAACTTTGTCTGAAGGCAGAACCCATCAGCCCGTGTACCATTTCGGATACCGACTGTATGATACTATCCATTCAACTTCTTCCCATAGCTTATGCCGGTGCAAATAATACAATTTGTGAAGACGGCACCTATACATTAAGCGATGCCACTGCTCAATATCACACTTCTGTTACCTGGACAGGTGGTGATGGCTCATTTGACAATGAAAATGCAGTCAATCCGACCTATACGCCCGGATCTGGTGATATTGCTGCTGAACAGGTTGAATTATGCCTGACAGCTGAACCGATCAGCCCATGTACCGTATCAGATACAGATTGCATGACGCTTTACATCCAATTGCTGCCCATAGCATTTGCCGGCGATGACAACACCATTTGTGAAGACGGTACCTATACAATTTCGGATGCCACAGCTGAAAATTATTCCTCGATAACCTGGTCAACTACAGGTGATGGTTCGTGGAGTGGCAATCCGTTAACTGCAACCTATACACCTGGTACAGCAGATATTACAGCAAAGTCGGTTGAACTCTGCCTCAGGGCGGAACCTATCAGTCCGTGTACCGTCGCTGACGATGATTGCATGACGCTGTCTATCCAATTATTACCAACTGTATATGCCGGACCGGATGCCACGATCTGCGAATATGAAACACATACATTATCTGGCGCAACCGGTTCAGAATACACATCAATACAGTGGGTAACAACAGGTGACGGAGGTTTCAGTTCTGAAACAATTCTTCAGCCCATTTATTCGCCTGGCACAGGTGATAAACTGTTTGGTAGTGTGTCGTTGATCGTACTTGCTTCACCGATATCACCATGTGCAACGGGTACTGCAGATACTATGCTTCTCACGATTAATCCAAGGCCTGATGTTACAGCCCTTACACTGGATTATTCCCTCGATCAAAGTGCATGGAATGCCGTGGGTGGTGACTTTACCAATGGCTTCGAATTATGCATCGATAGCCTGAACGAATACTATTACCTGGATGTAAATGCACTTACTGCTAACGTAGCATTGTTGCAATCATACTTCAATCCGTTCTACCTGGATGAAAGTCAGTGGCCAGCCGGATTTGAAGCATGGTGGAGCGCCAAAGGCGTTAATGCAGGGGCTGCATCGGGAACCTGGCAGGAACATTTGTGGAAAATCATCAACGGTCAGGAACCACAATTCTATTTGACCTATGATGGTTCGGATTATAAATTGATAGATGGCCTCATGAGGGACTTTTTCAGCGACCCAACTGCATTGTTAAAGCTAAACGGAAATTACCCGAATGGTACCTATTACTATGACGGAACCGTAATAAGCGCCGACAGTTGCGAATCGGACAGCTTCACTGTTTCTCTGTTACTGCAACAGGTACCTACAGTATTTGCAGGCGATGATAACACCATTTGTGAAGATGGTACCTATACCCTTGCAGATGCCTGGGCTAAAAATTACAGCTCTGTAACATGGGCTACCAATGGTGACGGATCATTTGATGCACCGGGTACAGTTAATCCAATTTACACACCTGGTTCGGGTGATATTTCCACCGGAACGGTTGAGTTATGTATCACTGGCGAACCAATTTCACCGTGTACAGTTGCTGATGAGGATTGCATGATACTTACAATCCATTTATTGCCTATCGCCTTTGCAGGTGATGATAATACCATTTGTGAAGATGATACATACACACTAAGCGATGCAACAGCAGAAAATTACAGCTCGGTAACATGGGCTACCAACGGTGATGGAACATTTGACAATGACAATGCTGTAAATCCGACCTATACTCCCGGTACAGGTGATATTGCTGGCGGAAGTGTTGAACTATGCCTGACCACTGAACCAATCAGCCCATGTACCATTTCGGATACTGATTGTATGACGCTCTACATCCAGTTGTTGCCAATTGCTTATGCTGGTATCAATGCCACAATATGTGAGGATGACACCTACACGCTCACGGATGCCACTGCTCAAAACTACAGCTCTGTAACCTGGGCTACTAACGGTGATGGAACATTTGATGCACCAGGAACTGTCAATCCTACTTACACACCTGGTTCAGGTGATAAGACTACAGGGTCGGTTGAGTTATGTATTACAGCCGAACCAATTTCACCATGTACAGTTGCTGATACTGATTGTATGACACTCACAATTCAGCTGTTACCTATCGCAAATGCAGGAGAAGATAAAACCATTTGCGAGGATGCTACCTATACCCTTAGTGATGCCACAGCACAGAATTACAGTTCTGTTACCTGGGCTACCAATGGCGATGGTTCGTTTGACAATGAAAATACAGTTAATCCAACCTATACACCTGGTACAGGCGATATCGCTGCTGAACAGGTTGAACTTTGCCTGACGGCAGAACCGATCAACCCGTGTACTGTCTCCGATACAGATTGTATGATACTTTACATCCAGTGGCTGCCTGAGGCATATGCCGGTGAAGACGCTACAATTTGTGAAGATGATACTTACACAATTTCCGATGCCACAGCGGCTTATTATTCTTCGGTAACATGGACTACTGCAGGAGATGGTTCTTTTAATAATCCAACCACGGTTAACCCGACCTATACACCGGGTACTGCTGATAAGGCTGCCGAATCGGTTGAACTTTGTATCACTGCTGAACCTATCAGCCCGTGTACAATTGCTGCAGAAGATTGTATGACACTGTACATTCAACTGTTGCCAATTGTTTCTGCAGGAGAGGATGATGACATCTGTGAATCCGGTACTTACACATTAAGTGATGCAACAGCACAATACTATAGTTCAGTTACCTGGACAACAGCCGGTGATGGTACATTCGATGCTGAAACAACGGTTAATCCGACCTATACTCCGGGTAGCGGTGATATCAGCACAGGTTCGGTTGAACTCTGTATAGAAGCTGAACCCATCAGCCCATGCACAGTTTCTGATTCTGATTGTATGACTCTCAGCATCCAACTGGCGCCAATTGCTTATGCCGGTGAAGATGACACCCTCTGCGAAACTGAGGATGTTACCCTTTCTGATGCAACAGCAACCAATGGCTGTGGCGTTTCCTGGACAGGTGGTGACGGAATATTTGATGATGACGAAACGCTGAATCCAACCTATTCGTTCGGCACTGACGATATTGCCGCAGGTACTGTTGATCTTTGTCTGACTGTAGCTGCTTGTGATCCATGTGGTGTTGACTCTACCGATTGCCTGACTATAACCATTCAGAG
>JABMQA010001004.1 GCA_013203545.1 Bacteroidota bacterium | reverse complement strand
GATGGACTCCAAGTCAATTTAACCTGACAGCATTGAAAAACCTGTCAGATAAATTACTCTGGTTCATACCTGGAAATTTCTCTGGTTTCTAAGTCAACCAGGTGGACATGTAATTGACTCTGTCAGGTCCTCCTTTGTCGGACTCTGACAGGTCAGCAACCATTTCACCCTCCAATTGATTTGCATCAGGCAATTGAAGCTATTCATACCATTTCCAAATTTTCAATTCCGCATGTTACAAACCAACAGGCTGAGAAAGTTTTTCTATTTTTACCTGAATTTTCTATTAAATAAAGGTGGTTATGAAAAATTTTCTTTTAGTCCCGTTTGTATTATTTTGTTTGTGCACTTCCATTTTTGCCCAGGATGAAGAGGCTGCCCCCGGAGATTCCGTAACTGTTATATGTGATAATTTACTTCAAATCATCCTCTCCCATGAAGAGAGTTATTTTGAGTCACTGGAAGGTGAAGTATTATATATGCAGGATGACAGCCTCAAAACGGAATGGGATCCAAACATTTATTTAATCGATGGTACCCAATGTCTTTTGTCGGATGTTTGGGGGGCCAGAACCTATAAATGCAAAATTGAGGATGGGTTATTTTCCAACACGCTCGATGAAATTTATGATATGATGAAGCTTGAGCTCATGGATTGCCTTGGTGAATATTGTGAATTTGGTGAAACCACCGAAAAAGAACTTGATGATGGTATGATCACATATAAACGCATGTGGGCGAAAATAAATGAGTATTTTGATGCAGGCATATTCATTGGGCTTTACGAAGATAATGAGCAAGAAAAATACTTTGAGCTTCAGGTTTATTAATTCAGGTATCCTTTGGTTTACTTCGGCGTCCGGTCTGCCGCATACAAAATATACTAATCAGTCAAAGTATTATAAATCAGGACAACACAAAGCGCTTGTCCCCCTTTTTCAAATCCCGAAAGAATCAGGAGTGTCAAGGGGATTGGGTCAATTAGTAGGTTGTCCCCCTTTTTCGAAAAGGGGGTCGGGGGGATTAGATCAATAACAGCGTTGTCCCCCTTTTTTAAAGGGGGTCGGGGGATTAGACCAATCAACGAAATCCACAACTATCTTCCTTTCCATGCCTCAACGCTGAAAAATCCACCAGCTATCGGATACCATCTCATCTTCAAAAACCCTGTCAGGGTTTCGAGTCCCGTAACAGGGTTTAGCTGTAAGCATCCCATCAAGGAAAGCCCCGACCAACGAAAGGGGCTGGAAACCCTTAATTTTGGAGGGTGCCAAAAAATCAGGGACGCCAGCCCCTCGTACCTCGCGGCTTGCGTCCCTTGCACATATCCCGAAAGAACCGGGAAGGTCGGGGGGATTGGGTCAATTAGTAGGTTGTCCCCCTTTTTCGAAAAGGGGGTCGGGGGATTAGATCAATAACCGAAATCTACATCTATCTTTCTTTCCCTGACGTTGGAAGGCCCGCCAGGGGGCGGACGCTTCCAGGTCATCAGCCAACCTGTTCCAACATGAAACATCCAATTGTTTCACTTCGGAACACAATCACCTTTCACCATTTTACCAAATATACATTTTAAACTTTGTTTTTCAAGTCATTACAAACAAAGGCACGCATATTGAATGGAGTATGAAAAAAACCGGCCCATGCTGCGTAATTTCATCATCGTTGCTTTTAGAAATATTATCCGGAATAAATTCCTGTCGATAATCAATGTACTGGGGCTGGCTACCGGTATTGCCAGTTGCCTGGCGATATTTCTGTATGTGAGGTATGAGTCTAATTACGATAGGTTTCACCATGATTACGAAAGGATCTATCGAATTCTTTCACACCAGCCCAACAACTCATTCATGGGCACCAATATGTTTTGCGTCACTCCTGCCCCATTGCTACCACTTATCAAAAATGAGGTGCCTGAAATTGAAACCGGATGCCGCATTGGGACCGTTGGTGGCTATGTAAGCCATGATGATCATATCTTCCCCGAAAGGGGTATTTTGCTGACTGATTCCTCCTTTTTTGATGTTTTTTCGTTTAAATCCTCTACCCATGCGCCTGAAAAGGTGCTGACCGATCCATCAAAAATCCTGATCACAAATACCATTGCTGAGAAGCATTTTAAAGATGAAGATCCCATCGGAATGGTTCTCAGGCTCTCGATCTATGGTAAGAATTATGATGTGGTAGTTTCCGGGATATTGAGCGACCCACCCCAAAATTCACATTTCAGCTTCGACTATCTGGCTTCCTTCAACCTGGTGAATCAAATCCAGGGGGATGGCATAACCACAAACTGGGACAATTTCAACTACTACACCTTCGTGAAACTGAAAAAAGATGTTGAGCCCGGGACTACCGACTCAAAAATCAACAAAAGCTTTATGAATGCACGTGGTGAAGAGGATATCGAAGTCAGGATGCAAGCCCTGACTGATATTCACCTCCATTCCCATCACAACTTTGAAATGTCGGGCAACAACGATATCCGGCAGGTGTACCTTTTCTCAAGTATTGCCGTATTAATCCTTTTCATTGCCTGTTTCAATTACATCAACCTCACCACGGCACGTGCAGCAGGAAGGTTCAAGGAGATTGGCGTGAGAAAAGTGTTAGGTGCCAATAAATCCGTGCTCGTAAAACAGTTTATATTCGAATCCATCGTCATCACTATCATCTCATTTTTAATCTCGCTTATCCTGATCGAAATATTCAATCCAACCATTAAAACGGTTCTCAGGAGCGACACCACCGTTTATAGCAATGGTGCTTTCCTTTTATTGTTCTTTACATCGGTGGTGCTGATTGTAGGTGTGCTGTCGGGAAGTTACCCTGCCTTTGTACTTGCGGG
>JABMQA010001003.1 GCA_013203545.1 Bacteroidota bacterium | reverse complement strand
TTTTCCAACTTCGAAACCACCATATTCAAAGCATCATTTACTGAATTGTTGAACTGTTCGGTTTTAACTTCAACGGCATTTTGTATCCACTGCAATTGCACAGCAATAATCCCTGCCAGCGAAACGCTCATCAAAGCAATAATCCACCCGATGGTTTTTTTCTTCATGCCTCAAAATTACATATTTATACACCCATTTCAAAAACCTTAACTTTTCCTTAACCTTTGTTAACCTGCCATTAACTAAAACTACGGCGATCCGGGCATAGTTTTGCATCATGGAACAAAACAAATTATTCACATAAAATTCCGGAGGAAATAACATGAACAAAAAATCCATTAACATTCAAAAAGTCGTTGCCCTGATTTTCCTGGCAATTTTTCTGAGTGCCGCATACAGCACATTATTTGCACAGGAAAAATCGGAAGAAACCAGTAAGGAACGCACGAAAATCGTAAAAATTAAGGTTGTTGAAGATGAGAACGGGGATGTAAAATCAATTGATACCATCTCGGTATGGCATGATGAGAACGGGATGTTTTATGATGGTCTCGATAATTTCAAATTTCATATGGATTGTGATGAGGTGCCTGACAACATGGCCATATGGATTGATGATGAGCATAATATTCATCATTTGGATTCGCTGATAAATGCCGTACATCTTGATGAGTTTAAATTGGATTCGCTGGGTGAAGGGGCGTTCTTTTATAGCTTTAATTCGGATGATGTGCTCATCAACCTGGATAAGGAGATGGGGAAAGTAATGAAATACGTAAAAAGAATTGATGACTCCTCCTGCCATAATAAGCACATGAAATTGCTCTGGGTTAATGAGGATGAAGATTGCATGGACTCAATTAACAACAAAATAATTAAAAAGATCTCTGTTTTAACGGGAGAGGAATCCTATTTCATTTCAGGCGATGAAGATGGTATGGAGGTTACAGAGGATGGCGATATTATTATGATTAAGATAGGTGATAAAGGCACAACGCTGCTCGAATACATTTCCGACACTGTAATTACCGATGGCGAAAACAGGATTATGGTAAAATCGAAAATATTGAAAGATGGCAACATGGAGAAACGGATTGAAGTATTTACCATTTCTGAAAGTGAAGAGCTGGAAGGAACAACTACCAGAACAGTTAAAGTAACCGTTGACGGCGACAATTATCATGTGTGGACAGCAACTGATGAAGAGGGTAAAGATACGGAATCAACCATCATCGTTAAAAGCATTGATGAAGATGACAAACAGGAGCTAAAGGATGCAGGTATCAAATCCAGGAAAAAAGACCTGGAATTTGAGGATCTGAAATTCGCACCCAATCCGAGTACCGGGAAATTCAACCTGAGCTTTACGCTGAAGGAGAAAAACAATGTCACCATCAATATCTTCGACCTCAAAGGCAACCTGGTGTACACCGAAACATTAAGAGATTTTCAGGGAACCTATAGCAAGGAGATTAACATCTCCGATTATGGGCAAGGCACCTTTTTTCTGCAAATCGTACAGGGACTGTACGACATCATCAAGAAAATCATCATTCAATAATTTCAATATCCTTTCGGGATTAAATTAACATATTTCTTAAGTAGATTTCCAAGCATTTCGTAAAACCATCACAATTGATTTTGTGGTGGTTTTTTATTGAATCATGACCCCATCCCCGTTCCTTCCCCGCCAGACTTCGGCGTAAGCTCAGCCGAACGCTGGCGGAAAGGGAGTTGCCCCGTGCACGAGCCAACCGATAGCCATGTGCGGAAGCGGCCTCTCCGGCTGACGGAGGAGTTAGAGGGGGTCTACGATAACACGAGTTTGATTGGGGCTGATAGTAAGCAGCTAAATAATTACTATCCTTCCTAAATTGACCTTATTACCTTATTTTTGCAATAAAAGAAATACTATGAAAATCGAATACAACAACCTTTATGTCCACTTTGTGTTTACAACACTAAGATTAAAATTAGGCAATAAGGTTTTGAGCTATCGAGTGTGGAAATAATTGTACTAAGGGCTCACTCAAATATTAATTCGGAATAATTGGCATATTAGCACCAACAGTTAAATTAGTCATTACTCACCAAGTGTTACATATCTTAATACAATTCAGGATAATAATTAATCGGTATGTAAT
>JABMQA010001002.1 GCA_013203545.1 Bacteroidota bacterium | reverse complement strand
TCCTCGTTCGCTAATGTAAAGATAAACCTGCTACCTTTGCCGGGCTCGCTTTCCGCCCTTATTGTCTGGCCCATCTTTTCAACAAGTTCCCTGCAAAGGATCAATCCCAGTCCTGTTCCCTTTTCGGCGCCGGTGCCATCTTTCGAAATGTTTGAATCGATTGCAAACAGTCTGCCCATATTCTCAGCATCTATACCTGTACCCGTATCCGCTACAACAACTTCAAACAAATTTTCCCTTTCTCCATGCAATTGATTTGTATTAATGATAACAGAGCCGCCTTTAGGGGTAAATTTTATGGCGTTCGAGAGCAGATTCCTCAATATCGTTGAAAGCATGTCTGAATCCGATATCACAACAAGATTTTCATCAATATCCAAAGAAAGTGAGATATCTTTAGCCAAAGCTGTATTGGAAAAGGTTTTGATATTCTCTGTCACATGATATTTCAGGTTGATTGGTTCAGGATTGTATTTCAGCAATCCGCGTTGCGACTGCGACCAGTTGAGCAGGTTATTGATGAGCCATACCGTTTGATTTGAACTGCTATTAATGATACCAATCATTTTCTTTCTTTCTTCCAATGTCATCTCATCGTATTCGTTGAGCAATAATTCCGAAAATCCAAGAATTTGATTGAAAGGGCTTTTCAGGTCGTGTGCAATGATCGAAAAAAACCTGTCCTTCGTGGCATTGAGTTCTTTCAGGTTTTTTGCATATTTTGCCAGCTCTTGCTGGAACTTTTTCTGGTCGGTAATATCATATGCCTGTAGAATTACAGTGTTTTCTGATTTCCACGACAAGCGTGCGGCAAACCATTTTTTTTCTCCATTAATCGTTAGCGGATAATCGATTACTACCAGCTTTTTGGTATTCAGGCATTTTAAAATTGAATCATGAAAAAATTTTGCTGTTTTTTCATCAAAAATCTCATACAGTGTTTTATTCAAAAGCTGATCTTCGGGCAGGAATAATAATTCCTTCTTGGTGGGTGCAATTTTTAAATAGCGGCCTTCACTGTTGAGCTCAATAACCAGGCTGTTCATCGAATTGAAAATGGCCGTTAATTCCTGTTCGTTCATCTTGATTTTAACCATGGCCCTGGAGAAGAGTCCGATTAGGATACTGATGATTAGCGAGCTGATAATCATCGCCATCAGTAGTATTTTATCCTGGTCGGCAAAACTCGGCCACCCATTGTGAGGTATGGCTGCAAGAATCCAGTTACCATATGGCAATTCGATGTTTACCTTAACGGGTGAAAGGTTGAAAATGCTTTCATCACCCCAAAAAGCAGCGCCATCTTCACCCTGGCCATTGTACCCTTTCAGTGAAAAATGAAAACCATATTCATTTTCTTTAAGACCGGCATCCTCCAACAGGGGGTATTGGTAAATTACGATGTCGGTAACGCCCCAGAAAGCATCCTCCTTATTTTGGGTTTTGTCAAAAATCGGCGTGTAGCTTATGAAAGCCTGGCCACCTTCAATCAGTTCAACGGGGCCGGCAATAAACGTTTGGTGTGTTTCGATGGTTTTTTCAACAATTTCCCTGCGCTCAGGATGTGCAAGCAGATTAAGGCCAATGGCGGCTTCGTGCCCTTTGACCGGAAATACAGATCCAATGATGCAGTTCTTCGAAATGGCTATGGTACAAATCACACTGTCGTTTTTGATGAGTTCATTGGCCAGGTTGTCGAATTCTTCCCGTGTAATATCAGGGTGTAGTGAGACATAGGCTGCTATGCTTCTGGTATAGTAAATCCTCGAATAGAGCGCTTTTTCGAGTTTAGATTTTTTTGCAACCAGGATTTCCAGCATTCGTGCCCTGATATCCTTCTCCCACAATCCCTTTTTATAATTGGTATAGCGAATGGTTGCAAAGATCAAAATTGCAAAGAGCAGCACAGCAATTATTACAGGCATCCAATATTTCAATCGTATTATTTTTTCCATAAAAGTATTTAACCGTAAATTGTAATACTCAAAACCTTTGAAAAGGTTGGCAAAAGTAATGGTTATTTATGATGATTATAAACTAAAGTTTCGGACTTCATAAACGTCTTTTAACCAACAATTTAATGTTGATAAAAAAGGCAAATAAAGTTGCACATTTCGTTGTAAATGTCTATTTTTGAAATAGATAAATTACATA
>JABMQA010001001.1 GCA_013203545.1 Bacteroidota bacterium | reverse complement strand
ATAATTATTATATGGGGTATCCGATCATCTCCCGCAATCTAATAGACATGTTTACAGTTAATCACAGTGTTGCAAGCTACTATAATTTCATAAATGTACATCATTTTTCCTGGTATTGTAGTTTCAAAGTCGAATCCATCAGCAATAACCTTAAAGAAATACTTTTTAGACTCATATTATCAACGTGTTAACCAACGGGTAATGATCGGATACCCCATTTTCTGGAAAAACAAACACCATTAACATGTTATCAATAATGACATTCTAAGAGCCTATAATATTTGCGCTTGCACCTCTGGATTTACTGAGTTAGCAGTTGCCATTTTTTCATCAAATCTCACAGTCCTGAATCCCAAAGAACAGGTATATTTGCTGTAATTTCTTTAACCTGGCCAGTTATTATCAGGGACAATTTATCAATAACCAACTTTGATGGTACATTTTTCAAGTGCAGTTTAATTATGGTTTCGGGGAAGTTATTTTGAAAATTTCCCTAAGTTAGATATTGTTTCTGGCTTTTACTATTTAGCATCCCCGAGTACCAGCTTTACGATCCTGCCACCGGGGCCGGTGCCAAAACCGGTAACCCCATCCGGGAAAAATGCCATGCCATACAAATGAAGGTCGTTTATTTTCTCCCAGGTTTTACCACCATCATAGGTAATATCTATACCGGATTGACCGCACGCAAGGTAAATGTCATTTTTAAGATAAGCACTTCCCGAGCAATAAGAATCGGTGCCTCTTCCCAGGGTCCATGTTCTGCCTCCATCGTTGGTGTACGCCTTGCTTTTCATCGGTTCTGCAATATTCCACTCCCCGCCAACAGCGATTCCATCTGTGGCGTTTTTAAAGGAAAGTGAGTAAATTCCTTTCATCTGGCCGCCACACAGGATGGGAGTGTTTGACACTGACCATATTTTGCCCCGGTTTAAAGTCCGGTAAACCCTTGCGCTGTCACCACCTGTACCCAGCCAGGCATTCTGTTTTCCATCCCCAACAATGCAGGTGCCACTGGCCGCAAACCCACCCTCGGAAGGCAGGCTTTCGGGGATTATTTGAGGAGGTATCCTGATCCATTTTTCGCCACCATTACTCGTTTTCAAGATGAAAAGATGTCCATTTACCGGATCGCCCATTATCAGTCCATGGTTTTTGTCCCAAAAGTAAACCCCATCCAAAAACACAGCAGGATCTACACTTGACCAGGTAATTGTCCATGATTTGCCACCGTCGATGGTTTTATAAACCCTGGCAGGTGTGCCGGCAGAAACCAGAATGGCCGTTTTATCATCAAATGTTTTTACCGATCTGAAATCAAGATGTTGTGCCCCTCCAATACTGTCGATTTTCCACGATTTTCCACGATTGTTGGATGTTATAAAAACCCCATTCACGCCGGAGATCCAGATCACACTATCTCCGGCAAGCGATAAACCCCTAAGGTTATTATGGAGATCCAGATCGAAAGCTTGGATTTTAATCGTTAATTTTTCCTTTTCTATATGATCGCAGGAAAATTGACTTAAAACGATTAGCAACGCAATACTACGGAAAATCCTCATCGAATTGTGAAATTAGTGATTTCACGAAAATAGATAATTCTCCGGTAATTCTTTGGTATTGTGGGAAAACTTCTAACTTTACCGGACGAGGCGCATGTTAAAAAAGTGTTAAATGTTCATTCACAAATGCATATTAATTTATTTTTATACTTTTGCCGCCCAAATTTAAAAAGCAAGGCATATGAAACAAGTAATTGTTTTAATGTTTGCAGTAGTGGTTCTTGTTGCTATTCAATCTTGCGATATTCATGAGGATATCGAATTTAAAGATTCAAGGGCACAAATTACAGATGAATCGCTCGTAAATATAAAAAAAAGGGGGACCTTAATTGCTACCACCGATTATAATTCCACAAATTATTTTTTATACAGGGGTGAGCCTGCGGGCTACCAGTATGAATATCTGAAGGCGTATGCCGGTTTTCTGGGTGTAGGTCTCGAAATCGTTGTAAATAATGATCTCGAAAAGGCATTCGAAGATTTGAATGACGGAAAGGTGGATTTGATTGCGATGGGTTTGGCCATTACCGGGCAAAGAAACCTGGTGGTAGATTTTACCTATCCAATGGCGCAAACACGGCAGGTACTGGTACAGCGTAAGCCAAAAAACTGGAGAAAGCTAAAGACCATGGATGAAATCAATTCGAAGCTGATAAGGAATCCACTGGACCTGGCAGGTAAAATGGTTTACGTGCCAAGAAACTCATCCTATGTTTCAAGACTCAATAATCTGCAGGAGGAGATTGGTGACAGCATTTGTATTGTTGAATTTCCCCTTGATTCTGAAAAGCTGATCGAGAAGGTTGCAAATGGTGAGATAGCATATACCATATGTGATGAACATATTGCAAAGGTTAATCAAAAGTACTATCCTGATATCGATGTTCAAACACCGATCAGTTTTCCTCAAAATGTTGCCTGGGCGGTTAAAAAAGATGCCGATAGCCTGAGGACAAGCCTCAATGATTGGATTTCTGATTTTGTACCTTCCAAGATATCCAAATTCATCTATAACAAATATTTCATAAATCCACGATCCATCCAGTTTGCACAGAAATACTACTCCATCAGAAGTGGTAAGATTTCGGCATGGGATGAACTGCTGAAAGAAAAAACAAAGGATTTTGAATGGGACTGGCGGCTGATTGCTTCAATTATCTATCAGGAGTCAAGGTTTCAGCCTGATGCACGATCATGGATGGGCGCTTTTGGCCTGATGCAATTAATGCCTGGCACTGCAGAGAGTTATGGTATAGATAGCCTTGCATCTCCGGAGGAGAATATTGATGCGGGAATCCAGCACCTCATGGCGCTTGATGAGCGGTTTAAAGACCTGATCAAAGATCCCGGCGAGCGCTTGAAATTTGTTCTGGCATCATACAACGCAGGTGTTGCGCATGTTTTTGATGCACGACGGCTCGCTCAGAAATACAACAGAAACCCTGACATCTGGCAAAATAATGTTGACTTTTATCTTTTAAATAAATCAGACCCCAAATATTACAACGACTCCGTTGTTTTTTATGGATACTGTCGTGGTGAGGAACCCTACAAATATGTTATTGATATCCTCGACAGGTATGAGCATTATAAAAATGTGATCAACTAATCAGTGATAGGGATGCCATCCCTCGAAATGTGATCATTCTCTACGCTACATGAATTTTTCGGAAATGATTGATCGTCTGATTTCAAATCTTCCAGGGATGGCATCACTCGCAAGCCTTCAAACATCGGGATTAAAAAAAGCCTTTTAATGTAGTGTTCCGATT
>JABMQA010001000.1 GCA_013203545.1 Bacteroidota bacterium | reverse complement strand
GTTGAAAGATCATACATCCTTATTTTCCGAAAGTAGTGCATTCTTATTTTCCGAAAACACTACATCACTAATTGCCGATTTTAGGACATTGTTATTTTCTGGTTACACGATGTTCAAATTTCATATTTAAACAATGGTATTTACAAGGAAAAAACTATTCTTAATTATATTGTTCAGTGTTTTGTTCCATTTAAAGAAGAACCTGTTAAATGCGAATGGAGTAATATTTATGGAAATAATAAAATAACTCATAACGGATTTTACATCTTCATTAAGGACGCACCTGCAAAGCACAAACGCTTTGTATTCAATAACTGGTTAGATTTTACTGATATTTTGCCAAAAGAATTTTTAACGATACTTCATCATTTTGAAGGAGATAATACCAAAAATTCTAAAGGCAATATAATTCCCTTGTTCATCGGTTACAGAACCATTGAAACTGAAATTCATTGGCAAGTTGCAATGTTGGAAGTTGGTAAGTTTCCTTTGTGTGGAGTGCCGGAAATAATAAATGATACAAAAACTGGCAAATGGATAAGCGAACTAGCTGATGAAAAAATTATTTGGTCATTAAGCCGAAATTCGTCATACAAGTATTTTTTCGGCAGAGGTACATTGAGCCAAAAAATCACAGATAAGAAAATTCTTGTCATTGGTGTAGGTGCTATTGGAAGTATGGTTGCTAATACATTGACAAGAGGTGGTTGTAAACACATTGACTTTATTGATTATGAGGTAAAAGAACCAGAAAACATTTGTCGTTCAGAATATATGTTTTTTTCGGGCATTACCAACAAAGCGGATGAATTAAGAAATATTTTAAGTGGAATTTCACCATTTATAAACACACAACCACTCAATAATAATTATTTTGAAACTTTGATCAAAACATTTCATAAAGATGAAAACTATAAAACAAAATTCGTTAATGAAATAAATAAATATGACTTAATTTTTGATTGCACAACGGATAATGATTTGATGTATGTTTTGAATTCATTAGACTTAAGTGCTGATTTTATCAATATGTCAATTACAAACCACGCTAAAGAATTAGTATGTGCTTTCCATCCAAATGTGTACCAATTTGTAAATAATCAATTTAGTAATGTTTTGGAAAATGATGTTGAAGATTTATATAATCCAATTGGCTGTTGGAGTCCTACTTTTAAAGCGTCTTACAATGACATAAATGTTTTGGTTCAACTTGCATTAAAACACATTAACACTCTGTTTGAGGAAGATAAGCCAAAAAACAATTTTGTAATCAAATCAACAGAAATTGGCTTATCCAAATTAAATATAGTAGAATTTTGAAATTAGTAAAGAAACAAAACAACTTAGAATTAATCATTGAAGAAAAACTTCTTAAGGAAATAGGCAATATTGGTATTAAACATTGTCCTAATGAGTTTGGTGGTTTTTTAATTGGAAAATATTCCAATGAGTTTAAAACACTTCATATTGAAGATTTTATACTGCCAAAAAAGTACAAAGGTTTTCCCTATTGTTTTGAAAGAAGCATTGACGATATAGTTTACATATTCAAAAAGTTGTTTAGGCAAAAGAATCAGTATTATATTGGTGAATGGCATACTCACCCAAATGGTTCAACAATGTATAGTCAAACAGACTTAAACGCAATGATACAAACAGTAGAGTGTGAAACAGTTCGAATTAAAAATCCGATACTATTAATTTTAAGTGTAAGTAGTCAAAAATTGAAAGATTACACATTTTACTTTTACAATAACAAAAAACTAATTTCCTATGAATAATATACCATTAAAAGAACTTTTTTCAGGGTTGCAAAATCAAATGATTTCTCAATTAAACACCAACAGACAATTCATTACACATCCAGGTTCTAAGGGCGATGCTTTAGAAAATGCATGGATTGAATGGTTGAGAAATTATTTACCAAATAGGTATAATGTTGACAAGGCAATTGTTATTGACCATAAAGGTAACACAAGCCACCAAATTGATATAGTTATTTATGACAATTGGTTTACACCTTTCATATTTTCGCAAAACGGATTTCATTATATTCCTGCTGAAGGTGTTTATGCTGTGTTTGAAGTTAAACCAGACATCTCTGAAAGTTCCGAAGGAAAAACCAATATAGAATACGCAGCCAAAAAAATTGAAAGTGTAAGGAGACTAATAAGAACTACAACAAGTATTATTAGCGTAGGTCAAAAACAAGACCCAAGAGGTTTAACAAAGATTGTAGGCGGTATATTAACATCAACAAAATCAGGTGCAAAGAACAATAACAGCACTCTAGTTAAGCATTTAAGTGTCCAAAAAGGGTTTAAGAGTTTAGATTTTGGATGTATCGCTGACTATGGCAGTTTTTATGTGGACTATGAGAATGATGAAGATTTCAAAATTACGGATTTTGCCAAAAGATATTCAGAGTACTATTCTAAAAGAGAATTTAAAGAGGTTGTATTTAGTAAGGCAGAAAATTCATTAGTAACCTTTTTTATGCAACTTACAAGATATTTGCAACAAGCAATTGGGACTGTTCAAGCAATAAATTTACAATCTTATTTAGATAACATAGGCGAGGAAATTGATGAAGAAATTTAATAGATAAAGCCAACGCTAAAAGTCATTACACATTTGTAAGTCGCAACAGCCAATGCACGGACCGTCGCTTGCAAAAGAGTATAGCTATGCCAACGGTAAATACCAAACGGAACGAAAGTAGTCCGTGTGGTGACAATGGCTATAGTTAATGGCGGGTTAATTCGTGAATATGAATATTTTAATTATAAATAAACATCGGTGTAAGTTGGAAGATTTATCTTTCAAAAACCGCCACTAACCATAAACAAACCGATATCAACCATGGAATCGTAATGAAATCGCCTGATGGCAATTGCTGGAGAGGTACACTTGATAACAGCGGCACCCTTCAGTTTGTACAGGTGGATTACGATGGCTTGATAACTGATGTGGATGATAAACAGCAAAAGCCGGATGTAAAGGTTAAAATATATCCAAATCCTGCAGGGGAAAACGTGTTCATTTCCATTACCCCTGAAAAAGCCGGAGCACAACTTGAAATAACAGACATAAACGGAAGATCACTTCACACTGAAAACATTTCAAATACCGAAAGCTGTATAGATCTATCGGGTTATTCAAAAGGTGTTTACATTTTCAATATCTATGATTCGAATGGTATGTTATTGGAATCGAAAAAAGTGATCAGGGAATAGATTATATCATCATCAAGCAAACCGGATAATACCAATGCAGGTCTTCTCTTTGCGATCGATAAATCGGAGAAGGGAAACGTTAAAACGACAACATCACCTTTTACAAGTATTTCCATGCTTCATCGATTTAATGATTCTTAACAAAGCTTCAAATCCCTCTAAAAACAAAAAGTATTACTTTTGAAAATCAATTCGTAGCAGCTAATTGTGCGGATTTCAGGTAGTTCACAATCAAACAAAAAATAAACCTTCAAAATCTATAATTTATGGTTGATCTGACAACAAAATTTTTAGGCCTAACACTGAGAAATCCACTCATAGTAGGCAGTTCAGGACTCACAGATAGTGTTGAAAAAATCAAGGAAATTGAGCAGGCAGGCGCCGGCGCTGTTGTTTTGAAATCCCTTTTCGAGGAGGAGATTATCTCCGAAATGGAAGAAGCCATGCACCGCATGACGTCTCGGCAGTTTATCTATCCCGAAACCTTCGATTACATGGATGAAGAAGAGGAAGAGGATAGTGTGAGAAAATACCTGTGGTTGATAAAGGAAGCCAAAGATGCTGTTCACATTCCGGTGATTGCCAGTGTTAATTGTGTTACATCTCAAAAATGGACCTATTTTGCCAAAGAGATCGAAAATGCCGGCGCCGATGCCCTGGAATTAAACCTCTTTATTTTACCAACAGATTTCGAACGTACAGCAGAGGACAACGAAAAATTATACTTCAGGATCGTGGAAGAGGTACAAAAGCTGGTGAAAATACCATTGCTGTTAAAGATCAGCTATTATGCATCCAACCTCGGGCAATTGATCCAGAAGCTTTCAGAAACCGGGATCAAAGGCATTACGCTTTTTAACCGGTTTTTCAGTCCGGACTTTAACCTCGAAACATACCAGGTGGTTTCAACCAATGTGTTAAGCAAGCCCGCCGATCTGCCCATTTCACTAAGATGGGTCGCCGTAATGGCCGATCGGGTAAAATGTGACCTTGCAGCATCAACAGGCGTTCACGATGGAGAGGCTATGATCAAGCTGATACTGGCAGGGGCCAACGTAGTTCAGGTAGTATCAGCGTTGTACAAACATGGCCTTAAACTTATTCCTCAAATGCTGGATGAAATGACCAGGTGGATGGAACATGAAGGCTACAACAGCCCCGATGCGTTCAGGGGTAAAATGAGCCAGGCCCGAAGCAGCAACCCGGCCTCTTATGAGCGGGTGCAGTTTATGAAAAATTTCAGGCATTTCATTTTTGAATAAATTTCATTGCACTAAAATTGTGTCAGGTTAACGCTGATTAATTGCAGAAAAATTTATTTTTTAAGACAAAGTGTCATTGGATCCCAGTAGTTGGCTTAGTGATACTAAAGAGATTTAACTTTGGCATATTTTTCGTTAGGGCACTGATCAAATTAATTCGTGATAGTTCATATAGAAAAAAATAAACAAATGAGCGAGAATATCGAAAAAGTAAAATGCCTGATCATCGGATCGGGACCGGCAGGCTACACTGCCGCCATATATGCTGCCCGGGCAGAGTTAAAACCTGTAATGTACCAGGGCATGCAACCTGGGGGCCAACTCACCATTACCACAGAGGTTGAAAACTTTCCCGGATATCCCGATGGTGCCCAGGGACCGGCCATGATGGAAGACATGAAAAAACAGGCCGAGCGTTTTGGTACCGATATCCGCTGGGGTGAAATTGTAGAAGTTGATGCATCCAAACGCCCATTCAGGGTAAAAGCCGATGATGGCAAAGAACTGGAAGCAGAAACCCTTATCATTGCAACGGGCGCATCTGCAAGATGGCTTGGCATGCCATCGGAACAGGAATACAATGGCTTTGGCGTGTCGGCATGTGCCACCTGCGATGGTTATTTTTACAAAGGTAAAGTTGTGGCTGTTGTTGGAGGTGGTGATACCGCCGCCGAAGAGGCCAGTTACTTATCCAATCTGGTAGAAAAAGTATATCTGATCCATCGCCGCGATGAACTGCGGGCATCCAAAGCTATGCAAAACCGGGTTCTTAAAAATCCAAAAATTGAAATGGTTTGGGATAGTGTCCCGAAAGAAATTGTTGGAAAACAGGAAGGATTTTCAAAAGCAGTAACAGGAGTAATTGTTGAAAATGTAAAAACCGGTGAACAAAAAACCATCGAAATTGATGGCTTCTTTGTGGCCATTGGTCACAAGCCCAACTCTGACATGTTCAAAGGCATTCTGGACATGGACGAAACCGGTTACCTCGCCACAGCACCGGATTCTACAAAAACCAATGTTGAAGGTATTTTTGCTGCCGGCGACATCCAGGACAAAATCTACCGCCAGGCTGTTACGGCTGCCGGTACAGGCTGTATGGCGGCACTCGAAGCTGAAAGGTTTTTGGGGGAGCAGGAGTAATAATTAGGGGTTTATATGAAAAGCCATCCATCAACCGACAGATGGTTTTTTTTATAATTTTATTTGATCAATTTCCATTTTAATTGTTGGTGGATAGCTTTTTTTCAAATATGATCACTTCGTGGTACGAATGTTACTACCTGTTTGGGGTTAATGGTAAAAACTCACTTGTATCAAAAGCATTTGAGGCAAAAGACAAACATGCTAAATATCTTCAGTTTCCAAGGCCGAATATTCCGATAAAATGTCATCAACAGTTGCACATGAGGCCAATAATCCAATGATAAATTGTACAGTTAAACGGGTACCTTTAATAACAGGTTTACTTGTCATTTTCTCAGGATTTATTTTATCCGTTCTAGTTTATTTCTAGCATTCAAGATCAATCTTTCGTAATATTTTAATGGGAAGCCTTACCATTTTCTCAAGTCCAATTCAGGGATATTATCGAAGTGTTTATCCCTGCTCACCAATGGTATTTGATGCTGTTTGGAAAGTGCTGAAATCCATATATCGTTTTCTGGGATTGGTTTACCGATGTCTTTTAGTTGTTTCTTAACCAAACCATACACCTGTGCAGTGCTGATATCACAATTAAGAATTTGTATATCATTACAGAATTTTTCAATTTTCTTGATGTTTTGGTCAGGTTTACCTGAATTGTGAGCCCCATATAACAATTCACCAACAACTATTGATGGAATAAATATTTCCCCTGCTATGGCAATCTCTTCTAAAACATCTTGATCACCAGCGAAAAGAGCAATAATAATGTTTGTATCCAAAATATAATTACCACTCATCGTAATCGATTTTTCCGCAATTCTCATTAATGGATATTTCCATTAAATGCAGATCACTTTTATTTATGGCACCGGCATACTTTAACAATTCTTCACCTGATTTCTTTTTATCAATAACCAGCGAATTTATAAATTCAAGAAGTTTCCTTTGCTGGTAATAACTTAATTTACCCAAAGATTTGACAATTGACTTTGAAATTTCTTTAGTCTGCATGATTAATAAATAATTTTGTTCAAAATTAAGGCTTTTAATCCAAATAATTCCAATAGTTTTTACCAAAGAGAATAAGAAAGGCCATCCGCCAGGGGGCGGACATCCTTCTATATTAATGCGAACCCTTCGATTACGAAGCCTGGAAACGCCGCCCGGCTATCCAGAAATTTTTCGAATGGCTGTTGCTGCCGCTCAGGCACCTGCTTTAAATCATTTAAAGATTATTCGATCAACAGTAATTTGATCGTACGGATATTGTAATCCGACAATTGCCTCAGAAAATAAATTCCTGGTGAAACATCACTACCATCAAGAATAAAATGATGGTCGCCAGCTTGAAGAATGCCATTATGTAGTTTTTTAATCTCGTTTCCATTTCCATCATAAACGGACAGGTCGAAAAACCCAGATTTCGTGAGGCACATCTTAATTACAGCTGTCGTAAAGAAGGGATTTGGAAAGATTGTAATTTCATTTGTTTCAAACTGTTCATTTTCAATGGATATTGGCTCACAGGCGTCAATAACATCTTGTATACTATTACAACCAATACCGTTATTGCTGATTTGAATATTACCATTAGGGCTAACAAGATAATCGCAAATACTTTGAACTGCACAATACGTAAGGTTACTCCAATTGTATAAAATTGTCAGATTATTAATAGAAGCTGGTGCTATGTTTTCCAATCCCGACAAACTACAAAGTGAATAATTTTCGGAAATTTCCAAGTCACCACCAATAGTGTGCAGGTTAAATAAAGCGTTAATATTTGGGAGATAAGGATTTTGGATAATTCTTAGACTACCACCAATTGAATCCAGATTATGTAGCCCTGATATATTAGAAAGGTTAGCGTTTTCTGAAAGAATTAAACCACCACCAAGCGAAGTAAGATTTTCAAAGTCAGTAATGGTTGTAAGATTCTCATTCTCCGAAATAACCAAACTGCCAACAATAGTCTGGAGGCTGAATATGCCTGCCAGGCTGGTTAAAATATTGTTTTTTTCCACATATAATCCATCACCTATGCTTAATAAACTATTTAAGCCGGATAAATCTGGATAGATTGAGGTTCTGATTAAACTACAATGGCTTCCAATGTTGGTTAAATTTTCAAGACCTGCAAGGCTGTTGAGGCAGTTATTTATAAGAAGCATGCCCCCGATTGATTGTAAACTATTCAATCCCGATAAATTTGAAAGAATTGCATTGTCGACAATTTCCAAACCGCCACCTATTGTTGTTAGATTTTCAAGACCTGATAGACTTGTCAATGCATTATTCTCGTTGATTTTCACAGGCCCATTTACTGAAGTTAAGCTTTCAAGTCCTGTCAGAGTTGTCAAAGATACATTATTGTTGATATATAGCCAGTCTCCTATTGAAACCAGATTGTTTAGTCCTTGCAGGTTTTGCAAGTTTGCATTGATGCCAATTCTTAAACTCCCCGCGATGGTTTCTAAACTCTCTAAACCACTTAAGTTAATTAACAATGGATTCCCGGGTGTACTATATCCTAATTCAAAATCTCCTCCAATTGAAGAAATGTTGTGCAGCCCTTGCAAACTAATCAAAGCATTGTTTCCCTTAATAAATATATCGCCAGGTACGGAGGTAATATTTTCAAAAAAGGATATACTGCTCAATGAGACATTTTGAGATACTTGGATTCCACCAACATCCGAGAGATTTTCCAGACCCGTTAATGAAGTTAGAGCAGGATTCTGTAATAAGCTTATGTTATCTGCAATTGATTCCACATTTTCAAGACCTATAAGGTTTTGAATACTATCATTATCCCTTAAAAAAAATCCACCATTTATTTCTGTTAGGTTTTGAAATGCGTTAATATTAGACAGTGAAGGGTTGCACCAAATAGAAATTCCACCGCCAATTGACTCAATGTTATTTATTCCATTTAAATGCAATAATACTTGATTATTGCCAATATTCAAGCTTCCCGGAACGATATATATATTTTCCAAACCATTCAGACTTGTCAATTGCTCATTGTGAGTTATTTCAACATTACCTCCAATAGATGTCAGGTTTTCCAATTCTGTTAAACCTACAAGTGCATTTTCCCCAATTATAGATAAACTTCCTCCAATTGAATGGAGATTTTGTAACGCTTCAAGGCTACCCAAATTTTCATTCCCTACAACGTGTTGTGTATAATCAACTTCAATCATACCCAATGCGAGATTGCCTCCAATGCTTGTAAGATTATTAAATCCCTCGAGATCCAATAAGTCATCGTTTCCAACGATTACCAGATCACCGTTTATTGAAGTCAGAAAGTTAAAAATCCCAAGGTTATTCAAAGAACCATTTTTTACAATTGAAATACTACCCCCGATAAAAGTCAGGCTCTCAAGTGCCTCGATATTGTTTAATAATGGATTTCCATAACAATATGGTCCCGATTCATAATCAACTATTCCAATCAAGAGGTTTCCTCCAACACTATTTAAACTTTCAAGACCAGCTACATTTACAAGATGCTGATTGCTATACAAAATTAAATCTCCAGATATTATGGTTAAATTATCAAGACCCGTTAAATTAACCAAATCATAGTTGTTGTGTACGTCGAGATCTCCACCGATCGAAGATAAATTCTCAAGACCGGACAGATTTTGCACAGGTCCGGCACCTCGAATTATTAAACTTCCACCTATTGAGATAAGAACATTCAATCCATTTAGATTGTTGATGCCAGGGTATGAGGTAGCTTCAATTATAACATCCCCCTCAATTTCAGTACAATTAGGGTAATTAGATTGAAAATTATTAATCTGTTCCTGTGTATTAAACGTAATACCATCAGGTAGGCACGGTTGGGAAAACAATAAAGCAGGAGCCAATAAACTAACAAAAGAAATTAAAAGTTTTTTCATATTCTACATGTTTAGGGTTAATGGCAAAAACTCACTTGTATCAAGAGCAAGGGAGGCAAAAGACAAACAAGCTAAAATATCTTCGGTTTCAATGGCTGAATATTCCAATAATACATCATCAACAGTTGCACCAGCAGCTAATAATCCGATAATGAACTGAACTGTCAATCGGGTGCCTTTAATAACAGGCTTACCTGTCATAATTTCAGGATTTATTTCTATCCGGTCAAATTGGGTTTTTACATCCATAGTTCAATATTTCTCATAAAACAAAAGTAGATATTTAATTCGAATTGTACAACTCTATATTGATCCGCAATATTATCATAGCCATGGTTACGGTTTCTATATACTATTCCATTTTGAACATAAAAAAGGCTGTTCGCCAAGTGGCGAACAGCCTTCAGCTTATCTATGTGATTATTTTTCTATTGGTAATCCTTCACCACCCCGATCAGCTCAGGAAGATCCATTCCCAGGTTTTTCAGATGCTCTATTTTCGGAATACCGTTGCTGGTCCATCCCCTTCTCAGGTAAACTGCGTCGAGGAGCTTTTCGTATTGTGATTCACGATATACGCGCATGGCGGCAACCTTCTCTTCTGAGGTTTTTCCTTCGGGATCATATCCCACCAGTTCCTTCAGTTGCTTATCATACCTCTCCACGCGTGATTCGTATTCTTCAACGGTAACAGGGCCGGCTGCGCGGTAAGGCTGGGCATCGTGTGCACGTTTTCCATAACCACGGCGAAGGTTGAAAATACGTTGGAAATTATATACACGTTCCGACTGGCGGATCATCTCCTTTTTGTCGAAATCCTTACCGGTAACGGCTTTGTAGATGGTCACATAATTATCAACGTGCTCGGGGACTTTTGCAGGTTCATCTGTCTCAGCATTGGTTGTGGGCTCTACATCGTTCCACGGAAGTTTGCAGAGTCCCTGCAATCCAAACCAGGTACGGAACATCGGGAAATAATGCAATGCTTCGGCTTTATCTTCAAAGGTAGGTATCTGGTTGTTGACCATATCCATAAAGATGAGCCAGGCTTCATCATGCTGCGGGCCTTTGTTGGTCATGGCAAAACCACCCTGCTGTGCCAGCGATTCTTTCGAAACATACTCTGAGTATTCCAGGCCTTTGTTTTCCATTCCGATATCCTGCAGGAAATTAGGATCACCCCAGCCATTTTCAGCAAATATCTTCTTCATCTGACGAACACCTTTTCCGGCTGTAAGTCCAAATTCTTCACCACGTGCCAGTTGATGCAACAATTCAAAGGCTGCCCCGGCATTGCCGAAATTCAGTTCAAGGCCCCCGGTGCGTTCCTTATTCAGGATACCGTTTTCGTAGCACTCCATAACGAAAGCCAAAAGGGTACCCCAGGTAATGGTACAAATACCGTAGGTGTCGCAGTAAAAGTTGGCTTCGATGATGTATCCGGGATCAAATATGCCACAATTTGAACCCAGTCCACCGGCGTTTTCATATTCGGGCCCGTCAACAATTACCGTTTGTCCCTTGTAAGGCCCGGTTTGAATAACGAAATTATCCACGCCCTTGGCGCAGGCCATGTTACAGCCAATCCAGCAACCGTCAGGGATTCCCTGTGTGAATTTGGCTTTCCAAACATCCCCATGAATTTTGTCGGCATCCGGATGGCTTCCGAATTTATAATTGTGAACGGGTAACAGGTCATAATCGTTCATGATGTTGACGAGGTGGGCGGTGCCCTTGGTTCTCATCTCGGCCTGTGAGTCATCAAGATCACGCATCTCCTTATTGAACCGTTTGCCGCGTTCCATAATAGCCGGCAAATCCACCACATTGTTCAGGTTGCCTTTTACACCGGGAATCTTACACACGATGGCCTTTATTTTCTTATTGCGGAATACGGTTCCAATACCGCCACGACCGGCCTGCTTAAGCCTGAC